>JBDLIW010000131.1:0-4290 GCA_039714695.1 Thermodesulfobacteriota bacterium
GCTGGGCTCGGTAAAAGGGAAAAAGCTCGGCCGAAAGCGAATCGGCGTTTTTTCATCAAACATTCTGGCGATAAAGATCGACAGGACACCTTTCAGATCGGCAAAAGAGACTTTTTTGTCAACAAGAAAACCCTCAACCTGATGAAACATCGGGGTGTGGGTTACGTCCGAATCACAGCGATAAACCTTGCCGGGCGCAATCATGCGCAGGGGAGGCTCCTGGCCTTCCATGGCCCTGATCTGCATCGGCGAAGTATGGGTGCGCAGCAATACGGAATCGCTGATATAAAAGGTGTCGTGCATGTCCCGCGCCGGATGGTGCGGGGGGATATTCAAAGCTTCAAAGTTATAAAAATCGACCTCGACATCCGGGCCTTCCGCGACCGCAAAACCGAGGCCCTCAAAGACGCCGCAGACCTCTTCCATGATCTGGGTCACCGGGTGCAAACGACCAGGGGGAACGGTCCGGCCCGGCAGGCTGAGATCAAGCTCCGCTCCACCAGCGCTGCCAACTGCCGAGGCTAGATTTTCTTTCCTGGCCTCGTAGGCGGCTTCGACTTCAGCCTTGACGCTGTTCGCCAGTTGGCCCAGGCGGGGCCGATCCTGTGGATCAACCTTGCCAAGCTGCTTCATCAGACCGGAAAACTGACCTTTGCGGCCAAGATACTTTATCCTGAACTCTTCGAGTTCCGCAGACTGATCCAGTTCATCCAGCAGGGCCAGAGCCTCAGCCTTCAAACTTTGGAGTTCTTCTTCCATGCTATACGGTCAGGTGAAGAACCGGCATCAAGATGCCGCTTTCACAACCTGGCTGAAAGCATTCGGGTCGACAATGGCCATATTGGCAAGAACCTTACGGTCCAGAGCAACATTGGCTTTATTGAGACCGCCGATCAGCTTGCTGTAAGAAATACCGTTAAGACGGGCAGCGGCGTTAATTCTGGTAATCCATAACCGCCTGAAATCACGTTTACGGGCCTTACGATCCCGGTAAGCATAGGCCAGGGCACGGTCAACAGCCTCGGTAGCGGTGCGGAACAGGCGATGGCGACCACCGACATAACCGCGGGCCATTTTTAAAATCTTTTTTCTTCTGCGACGCGCTTTAAATCCGCGTTTAACTCTGGACATCTTCGTCTCCTTGCTACAAAAAACAGCCTGCCAGGCAGGCCTTAAATTGATCTTACAACCACTTTATAACTGCAACGATATAAAAAAAATATACCGCTCAGGATTACGAATAAGGCAGCATCTTGCGGACGGTTTTGACGTTTGACTCGTCAACCTCGCCGGCCATGCGCAGACCTCTTTTGCGTTTGGTGGTCTTCTTGGTAAGAATGTGGCTGGCAAAAGCCTTCCGGCGCATAATTTTACCGGAACCGGTTACTTTGAACCGCTTGGCGGCTCCCCTGTTGGTCTTCATCTTGGGCATGACTTCACTCCTTAGAATATCCCGCCGCATCCGGATCACTTGCCGGAAACGACTTTAATGAACTTATTTATATTTTTTCAGGCTGCCTTCGGCAACCGATCACTTACTTTTTTTTGGGCCCTAAAAACATGGCCATCTGGCGGCCTTCCATGGTGGGCTGCTGGATAATATCGGCAACGTCCTCCAGGGACACGCCGATCTTTGCCAGAACTTCCCTGCCCAGGGTGCCGGCATAGACAATCTCCCGGCCCCGGAACCTTAAGGTCACCTTGACCTTGTTGCCCTGGCCGAGAAACTTGCGGATATTTTTAGTCTTGAAATCAAGGTCGTGTTTTTCCGTCTTGGGCCTTAACTTGATCTCCTTGACTTCAACGACGGTCTGTTTCTTTTTGGCCTCGGCCTGCTTCTTGCTCTGCTCGTAGCGGTACTTGCCGTAATCCATGATCCGGCAGACCGGCGGTTCGGCGGTCGGGGAAACCTCGACAAGATCAAGCCCTACCTCGTCGGCCTGATCAAGAGCCTCCTTCGTCGGTATAACCCCTACCTGCTCACCGTCGGCACCAATAACCCGAACCTCGTTACAGGTAATCAGCTCGTTGATTCTCGCCCTTACTTCCCTACCGTTACCTTGTGGTCTTCTTCTGCCTTTGATGCCCTTACCTCCTGTTCCTGATTGATCAGTTAAATACCTGTTTTAAAAAGCAGCTGATATCCATAGCACATAAGGCTATGACTTTTCAAGCTTTTAACACAGACTAACAAGTAATCATTCTCCGAGATTTTTCTCTTCTTCACTCTTTTGGCGAATCATTTCGGCAAAATCAGCAACCTTCATGGCCGGGAGATTCTCCCCATCCCGCAGCCTGACCGTCACTTCTCCTGATTCCATCTCCTTATCGCCAATGATCAGCATATAAGGAATTTTCTGGATCTGGGCCTCCCGAATCTTGTAATTCAACTTCTCGTTGCGAACATCTTTCTCGACGCGCACGCCCAGCTTCCGTAACTCACCGTAAACCTTCCCGGCATAATCAAGCTGCGAGTCGGTGATGTTCATTATCCTGGCCTGCACCGGGGCCAGCCAAACCGGGAAAGCTCCGGCGTAATGTTCGAGCAGCACCCCGAAGAAGCGCTCCAGGGAACCCATCAGGGCCCGATGGATCATGATCGGCTGATGCTCCTGGCCGTCGGAGCCGGTATAGCTGATGGCAAAACGTTCCGGCAGGTTAAAATCCACCTGGATGGTGGAACACTGCCAGGAACGGCCGATAACATCCTTGATCTTGATATCGATCTTGGGGCCGTAGAAGACGCCCTCGCCGGGATCAAGGATGTACTCAAGACCCTTTTTCTCGAGGGCCTTTTTCAGGGCCTCGGTCGATTTTTCCCAGTTATCGTCACTGCCGACATATTTTTCCGGCCGGGTGGAGAGATAAATATCGTACTGATCAAAACCGAACAGCCTTAAGACCTTCAGGTTAAGGTCGAGAATATTGAAGATCTCCTCTTCAAGCTGATCGGGGCGGCAGAAGATGTGGGCATCATCCTGGGTAAAACCCCGGACCCGCATCAAGCCGTGCAGGGCCCCGGTTTTCTCATAGCGGTAAACCGTGCCCAGCTCACACCAGCGGATCGGAAATTCCCGATAGCTTCTCTTGCCGGTGTTGTAGATTGCAATATGGAAAGGGCAGTTCATCGGCTTGAGCTGATAACTGACCTCGTCAATATCCATGGCGGCGTACATGTTCTCGCCGTAAAAATCCAGATGGCCGCTGGTCTGCCATAAATCACGTTTGGCGATATGCGGCGTATAGAGCAATTCATAGTCATGGCGGTAATGTTCTTCCCGCCACTGGTCTTCAATGATCTTGCGCATTAAAGCGCCCTTGGGCTGCCAGAGGATCAGACCGGGGCCGACTTCATCCTGCATGGTAAAAAGCCCCAGTTCCTTGCCCAGCTTACGATGGTCTCGTTTTTTGGCCTCTTCCAGCTGATGCAGGTAGTTCTTAAGCTCTTTAGCATTGGCAAAGGCGGTGCCGTAAACCCGCTGCAGCATCGGCCGTGTTTCATCGCCGCGCCAGTAAGCCCCGGCCAGCCTGAGCAGCTTGTAGGTCTGCAGGAGCCCGCTGTGGGGCACATGGGGCCCGCGGCAAAGATCGACGAACTCACCAACCTGATAGAGACTGACCGTGTCATCCTCGATCTCATCGAGTATTTCAAGCTTATATTCCTGGCCCTTATCGGCAAAAAGCTGCTTTGCCTCGGCCATCGGCAATTCACGCCTTACAAAAGGGTGGACACCACCCGCGATCTGTTGCATACGGGTTTCGATTTTTTCCAGATCATCCGGGGTGAATGGTTCGTCCCGGTCGAAATCATAATAAAATCCATCGTCGGTTGACGGCCCGATGGCTACTTTTACTTCAGGCCCGTAAAGATCGATAACCGCATGGGCCATCAGGTGGGCACAGCTATGCCTGATGATATCCAGACCTTCCGGTGAACCGGCCACCACGAACTCGACTTCAAGATCGGATTCGACCGGAGTCGCAAGATCATAAAGCGCTCCACCCGCCCGGAAAGCAACCGCCTGTTTGCGCTGTTTTTTGGACAACAGCTCCTTCAGGGACTCACCCAAAGGAGTACCGGCAGCTACCTGCGCTTTTTTGTCTTCGCCGGTTATTGAAACTGTAAAATCGGCCATCAGCCAAACCACCTGTAATTGAAGCTCCCCGCAACAGATAAGCACCTTTTCAGGGTATAAACTCCGACTTCGAGCTGCGGGGAATCTCCGTATGTAAGGAAGTTACTCATCAAATTCGCTCGTGACCCCCGCGGCAGGTAAAGGAGCATGCGAC
>JBDLIW010000132.1:0-4281 GCA_039714695.1 Thermodesulfobacteriota bacterium
CGACGAGGATATTCTTGTTTTGCGGGATTCGGGCGCTGCAGTGGTCAGTTGTCCGGAAAGCAATATGAAACTGGCTTCGGGCATTGCCCCCCTCGAAAAAATCTGTTCGGCAGGCATCCCCGTTGCCCTGGGAACCGACAGCAGCGCCAGCAACAACAATCTCGACATGTTCGGAGAGCTTGCAACTGGCGCTAAAGTCCATAAGGCCAGCACTCTTGACCCTACGGCTTTACCGGCTGGGAAAATCATTGAGATGGTAACATCAGGCGGGGCCGGTGTTTTAGGGATGCAGGAGGAATGCGGTCTGCTAAAAAGCGGCATGCTGGCAGATATAATTATTATCGATCTGAACAAGCCGCATCTCACCCCGAGGTATGAAAGCAATTCACTTCTGACCTATGCTGCAACGGGAAGCGACGTGAAAACATCCATCATTGGCGGCAGGATAGTCCTGGAAAACCGCCTCATACAAACTATCGACCTTCAGGAAACCATCGACAAGGTCAATGAAATGGCGAAAAAAATCAGATCAGCCATTTAAGCAAGACAAAACCCGACACCAGCAACACCAGGAAGATCATGGTCAGAATGTTCAGGTAACGTTCGATGAACCCCCTGATCGGCGCACCGAACTTGTAAATCAAACCGGCGACCAACATAAAGCGGGCCGACCTTGACACAAGCGAGACAAGCACAAAGGTAGGAAAATCAATCCGGAAGGCTCCGGCGGTTATGGTGAATACCTTGTACGGCAACGGCGTAAACCCCGCCGCCCCCACCGCCCAGGCATCATATTCCCGGTAAAGGTCCTGCACCACCTGGTATTTATCAGCAAAGCCATAGAGTTCGATAATCCGGCTACCAAGCGCGTCCATGAACCACAGCCCCAGACCATATCCTATTACCCCGCCGATAACCGACCCCACTGCACAAATTCCGGCAAAACGAAAAGATTTCTTTGGCAGACTGATACAAAGGGCCATCAGAAAGACATCCGGCGGAATAGGGAAAAACGAGGATTCAGCTATCGCCACCAGAAACAGAACCATTACCCCGTAGGGTGTCTGCAGCCACTCCATCGTCCAGTCATACAGATTATGCAAGATCCCGCTTCGGGCCGGGATACGCTCGGACTCATCTTTCAAGATTTCCACCCCTGATTTCCTATAAGACTGACAAATCTAACCATCTCGCCATACTCAAAATCGACCCTGCCGCCTCTTTTGACCACCCGGGTCAACTGTTGACTTATCCGGTCACCAACAGGAATAACCATGATCCCCGGGTCGGCCAGTTGCTGAATCAGGGACTCGGGGACTTCCGGCCCTCCGGCTGTAACAATGATGGCCTCATAGGGGGCATTATCCGGCCAGCCCAGGGTTCCATCGTCGGCTTTGCACTGGGCATTAAAACATTTTGCCGCATCAAGGTTTACCCGGGCCCGGGACAGTAGCTTTTTGATTCTCTCAACCGAGAACACCTGTTCGCACAACCTTGATAAAATCGCGGTCTGATACCCACAGCCAGTGCCGATCTCAAGGACCTTCTCATTGCCCTTCAAGCCAAGCATCTGGCTCATCAGGGCAACAATGAATGGCTGGGATATCGTCTGTCCCTCACCAATGGGTAGCGGGAAATCACCGTAGGCCTGAGCCTGCAAAGCGTCCTCGACAAAAATATGCCTCGGAATATCCAACATGGCCGCCAGGACCTTTTGGTCGGTGATACCCCGAGGAAGCAGCTGCTCCCGGATCATTCGCTCCCGGGCTTTAACATAGTCTTTCATGTATACATATACTTATTTAAGTCCAAGATCTTTAGAATATTCCTCAAATTCATTCTTATCAAAATGACGGTAAAAACAGGTCCGCACAAGATCCGCTTCAAAGGTCACGGTCACGGTTTCATAGATTGCAGAGCCGAGTTTTTCACCCACCAGGGGCATTCTTTTTGAAAAACTCTTGCTTACATCAAGGTAAAACCACGTCTCACGGTTTTCTCCCTTGCTAATCTTCCTGTCCGGTTCACCCAGAAAAGAGAGAACCTCCTGCCGGGTGGTGCTATCCGGCATTACCAGGCAGACATCTGAAGAAAGGTGCCTGACCTGAGATGATTTCCCCCCGCAACCAACGACAAACAAAGCGGTAGCGACAAAGAGGACAGCTGATCCGAACAAGCGGCGAACAAGTGAATTCTTTTGAGACATACCTTCTTCCTATTCATCGGGAACAAAAATTAACAACTTTAAAGTAAGAACAAGTGCTACCCGTGGGATAAATCCTAATTTCAAAGAGATACTAGAAATGTCCGCAGGAGTCCATTGCCCTGAGCCAAATTTCATTTACGGGGCTCCACCCTATACGGATATTCATTTTATTGCAACCCTGGAGCAAGTGCTCTGTTTTCGAAAAACATAATAAAATTATAATGTTAAATTCATTTTTTTTATGATTATGGTTGAAATTTTATCGAATTACATATATTCAGATAGTATAAATATAAAAAATTGTAGTAAATTCGGCTAGTTTATCGTGTTTTACAAGAACTGGTCATAATTGCTTGCTTGCTGTTTGATTTCTTCTTTTTATCGACACAACAGCAACTTATAACAAGAGGGAGTTGCAATGCGTTGTCCCAAGTGTAAATTCATTTCCTTCGATGATCTTTCAACTTGTGCCAAATGTTCCAATGACCTTTCTGCCTTGGCTGAGGATCTTAAGGGCACAGGAACAGAAGCAAAAGTAGCCTTCTTTCTGGCATCTGTTATTCAAGCACAAGACCTTGAGGACGATTATCTTTCGGCTTCACAGTCAACCACTCCCCTCGATGATTCAAATCTTTCTTTCGACGATACACTTTCCGGTGCCACCGGCGATACGCTAGGTCTTGATCTTGACGATAGCATCGAAGTCGCTACTGACGACATTGCGATAGAACTCGGGGATCAGATGCCTGTTGATCTCGGTGAAGTTGATTTGTCCTCCACCGGCGATCTTGATTTTGATGCCACAGAAGCCTTGGGGGATATCGGCGCTAAATCTCCTGTTGATGTCAGCACGACAGCGGCCGATCTCGATGAGATTAATTTTGATGATGATATAGACTTAAACCTTACAGACCAATCTGGGGACGGTTCATCAACCGATTTTGACGCGACCGAAATATTATCCGTTGATGATGCTGATTCTTTATCCGATGCTAATATTGATCTGGATTTGACTGGTAGTTTTGAACAAAATGTTGAGCTGGATTTTGGTGAAGTAGACCTCGATGCCACAGGGATGTCGCTCACAACAGATGCCATGACAACGCCAGAGGATACAGGATCAGATTCTTCAGCCCTTGATTTGGATGAAGATCTCCTGGCAGAACTCGCAGGCGATACCATGGCCCCCGAGGAAACCCTCTCCGCCGAACCCGCCGCAGGCGGCGAAGAATCTTTTGACTTCGACATGGGCGACGAACTTACAGCCCTTTCTGGAGATGATTCTCCAGACCCTGATCTCTCAGGTGAGTATCTTTCCCTTGATGCTGCGGATGAAGAGACAATGTCAAGCGATGACATTGATGCCTTGTTGGATGATTTTGACGATGATCTTGGCGATCTCGACACCGATGCCCTGGACGACCTTGGCACCGATGACCTTGGCGATCTAGGCGGCCTAGGCACCGATGAGAAGGATGACTTTGGCGACCTTGACACTGGCTCAACTGAACCAGATTCATCGTCACCTTCTCTTGACTTTGATGAGCTGGACGTTTCGGATCTCGTAGCCTCCGGAGACGACACCTCGGCTATTGAGCTTGACGATCTTGACGATGAAGTCGACCTATCTTCCTTGATGGACGAAACCCCTGCTGCTGGTGACGATGATGATTTTGACCTTGACATGCTTGATGAAGGCATGCCTGAGATCGAACTGGTCGACGAGGACACCGACGACGGCCCACCAGACCTTCCGTAGCCAAATTTCTTAATTGTTGGACCACGCACAAAACACTTGACAATCACCCCGCCTTTTTATAACTTAGCCGCAAATTTTTTGCCGAGATAGCTCAGTCGGTAGAGCAACGGACTGAAAATCCGTGTGTCCCTGGTTCGATTCCTGGTCTCGGCACCAAACAATGTTAGCCGATGAGTTCTCCTTTGAGCTCATCGGCTTTCTTGTTTCCCTTCTCTCTTTATGTATCTCGTTGATATTCCGCACAAACACTACCATTCAACACGTAAAATCCGCCGTTTACACGTCAGAAAAGTGTTCCACGTGGAACACACGGTGG
>JBDLIW010000133.1:0-4281 GCA_039714695.1 Thermodesulfobacteriota bacterium
TACCAGACAGACCTGTCTGTCAAGCACGTTTTTATAAATTGATTTCTGGTTTTTTGGGCGGGGATGAAACTATAGATTAGTGCCACAAATCTTTACTTCTCAAAAAGTAGAGATTTCATCTGCCAATCTTAAGCAGGTATCAAATAAAAATTAAACTTTTTTTGAGGCAGGAAGCAGGCCGGCAAGAATTGCACCTCCGGCGGCGAGGATGGCGGTCATCATGAAGCTGGAGGAGAAGTTGCCGCTCTGTTCGGCGAGAAATCCGGCAACGGCCGGGGCCGAGATCTGGCCCAGAGAAAAAATAAAGGTGATGAAGCCGAAGATTCGGGCCGCTTGCTGCGGCCCGGCGAGATCGCTGGCCATGGCGGCTATGATCGAGGGGATCGCCCAGGCGGTGAGGCCGAAGCAACCGATCGAGGCGTAGAGGAACAGTTCCGGTACCTGCTGAAGTCCGGCCAGCAAATAGGCTGTGGCCTGGATCGAAAAGACGGTTACCAGGGCGGCCTTGCGGCCGAACCGGTCCGACATGGTACCGAAGATCGGCCCCGACAGCAGGCTTAAGGCTCCCACCCAAGCCCAGAAATTACCGGCCGATATCTCCGAAAATCCACGATCTCTGACCAGAGAGGTGACAAAGAAGGTTACATAAACCACGTAGGTGGCACCGAACAGGAAGTAGATCGCGCAAAGGTGAAGGACAGTTTTTCGGTCAATCTTGCGGTCTGCTTCCGGCAGGGGGGCATTGGTGTCCATCTCTTCCCGTCCGCAAGGTTCGAGGCCCATTTCCTGCGGTGAGTTTCGCTGAACCAGGAAACAGATCACCGCTGCAGCCAGGACGATCACCCCCAGAGTAATCCAGCCCAGTCGCCAGCCCTCTGCCCCACCCCTTTCGTTCAGGATCGGGATCAGCTTGCCGGCCAGCAGGATTGCAAAGCCGCTGCCGATAACCGCAAAACCGGTGGCCCGGCCCCGTTTTTTCCTGGAGAACCAGCCGGAGACCAGGGCCATGGTTGGGACATTGACAGCACCGCTGCCGATCCCGGTAAGGAAATAAAGGATCAGGATGGGGATAAAAAGCCCGGACTGACCGATCAGGATCATTGTGGTGCCGATCAGCAACATGGCCAGGAAGATGACCAGACGGTGACCTAGTCTGGCGGTCAGGAGGCTGCAACCCAGCACCGCTAACAGGTAGCCGGTGAAGTTGGAGGTGGAAATAAAGCCCATCTGGGTATAGCTGAGGTTCAGCGACTCACCCATGGCGGGTAGCAGCATGCCGAGGGCGAAGCGGCCGAGTCCCAGAGAGGCAAAGATACAGAGGGTGCCACTCCAGACAATATGCCAGCCGTAATGGATGCTGCTTTTCGGGGCGGTCATTTAATCCATTATTATTAAGATTTCTCACATTCGTTCGAGGTAAGCGGAGACTCCGAATGACAATGTCGCTGCTTCCTAACACAGCGTATCGAATCTGTCATCTCGACCAACGGGAGAGATCTTGTCTCTCCTGAGCTGCAATTTCCAGTAAGATTTTTCACATTAGTTCAAGGTAAGCAAAGAATATGAATGACAAACTCGTCCCTCTCATCTAGAACTTCGCATCTTTCCCTTCTTACACAGCCTTGGCGTTTTCCATCGCTTTTTTGAAGGCCCCGGCCGATCTTTCGATCACTGAGTCCTCAACACAAAAAGCGAGGCGGAAATAACCGGGCATGCCGAAGCCGCGGCCCGGCACGGCCAGGATTTTCTCTTCCTGTAACATACCGACGAATTTGGCATCATCTTCGATCGGTGATTTGGGGAACAGGTAGAAGGCTCCCTTGGGCGGAGTGAATTCATAGCCGGCCTCAGTCAGGATTTTGCAGAACATCTCGCGGCGGCGGGCGTAAATGGAATTGTCGACCGTGGCACCCTGTAATTTGGCAACCACCCTTTGCATCAGGGCTGGGGCGTTGACAAAGCCGAGAATCCGGTTGGCGAGAGCCATTGAGCCGAGCAGCGGCGCCTTATCGGTGACCTCCGGATGAACGGCGATATAGCCGATCCGCTCACCGGGCAGGGAAAGGTCCTTGGAATAGGAAGAGACCAGGATGGTATTCTTGCTGGCCTTGAATATTGAAGGTACTTCCAAATCGTCAAAGATGATCTTGCGGTAGGGCTCGTCGGCAACGATATAGATGGTGGTGCCGAACTTTTCGCCGGCCGTGGCGAGAATCTTGCCGAGCGCTGCCAAGTCTTCGGCCGAGTAGACCTGGCCGGTCGGGTTGTTGGGGCTGTTGATAATGATCGCCTTGGTCTTTGCGGTCAGGGCTTTTTCGATCGCGGCCAGATCAAGGCTGAAGTCTTCGGTGGTATTGACGATCTTCGCAACCCCACCGTGATTGTCGATGTAGAAATTGTATTCAACAAAGAACGGGGTGAGGATAACCACCTCATCATTGGGGTCGAGCAGGGCCTTCATTACCACGTTGAGGCCACCGGCGGCCCCGCAGGTCATCAGCATATCAGCACCATCGATAGTGATATCCTGCTCTTTGGAGATCTGGGCGGCGATGGCATCCCTGACCGCAGGATAGCCGGGATTCGGCATGTAGCTGTGGACGCCGGGGGCCTCTTCGGCGATGATCTCCTGCAGGGCCGGGATGAACTGGGGTGGTGGTGGTAGATCTGGATTGCCAAGACTGAAATCGAAGATCTTGTCGGCGCCGAACTCGGCTTTCATTTTAGCGCCTTCTTCGAACATCTTTCTGATCCAGGATGAACGTTCGGCGAACTCGAGCATTTTTTTTGATAAGGCCATGGGGGTCTCCTTGTGAAGTACTTAAAAGTACTTCAAGTTATAAGTGCCTAAATTTTAAAGTTATAAGTGCCTAAAGTTATAAGTTATAAGTTGAGGTGTTTACGATTATATTATTGTTTTGGGTTTGCGATAGCGGTGAAGATGGCTAGCAGTTCAGTGCATTCCTGTTGGTGAGGGACAATGTCTTGTTCTGGCAGAACGCCTGCCTCCTTAATTACTTCTAGCCAGTATTGGGTTTCGCTGGCTTCGCTTTCGCAGATTTTTATTCGGCTATTAAATTCGGTCCGACTACGGGCGCGGTTAACTTCTCGATAGTTGGCACCGATTGAAGTGCCTGATTTGGTGACCTGGTTTCGGAGAACTTTGCCCTCAGGGTTATTTGGCAACGAAGTGGAGAGCCGAATGATCTTAACCGCGAATCGTCTCGTCCGCCTTTCAAGTTCCTGGGCAAATTCTTCGTTACTCTGCTTTCGTCTCTTGTCCATCACAACAAAACTCACTGTTCTAAGTAAAGCCGCCGCACTCAACTGAAGTTCAATCAAATTTTTAACTTATAACTTTTAACTTATAACTGCCTTTTGTCGATGACCCTCTTGGCCTTCCCCTCCGACCTCTCCAGACTTTTTTCCTCGACCAGCTTGATGTCAACGCCGATGCCGAGTTCGGTATTGAGTCTCTTTTTTATCAGGTCGATCATTTCCCGTTGCTTTTTCATCTGGTCAAAGAAGATCGATTCAACCACTTCGACCATGACTGTGGCCTTATCGAGGCGCCCTTCCCGCTCGACGACGATCTGGTAATGGGGTTTGGTGCCTTCGATCTCGAAGAGAATCTCTTCGATCTGGGAGGGATAGACATTGACGCCCTTGATGATCAGCATATCGTCGGTGCGGCCCATAACCCGCTGCATTCTGGTCAGGGTTCGGCCACAGGGACAAGGCTCGGGCAGCAGGCGGCTCAGGTCCCGGGTCCGGTAGCGGATCACCGGGAAGGCCTCTTTGGTGAGGGTGGTGATTACCAGTTCGCCTACCTCGCCGGGCTCGACCGGTTCCAGGGTCTCGGGATTGATCACTTCGAAAAGGAAATGGTCCTCGTTGATATGGAGGCCGTTGCGTTCCTGGCATTCCCCGGCAACACCGGGACCCATGACTTCGCTGAGGCCATAGTTGTCGGTGGCGACAATGTTCAGCTTGTTCTGGATCTCTTTGCGCATCGCCTCTGACCAGGGCTCGCCGCCAAAGAGACCGTATTTGAGGGAGAGGCTGTTGAGGCTGATGCCCTTTTCTTCAATGACATCGGCCAGCAGCAGGGCGTAACTTGGAGTACAGACCAGGGCGGTGGTCTTGAAATCCGCCATGATCTGCAACTGCCGCTTGGTGTTGCCGCTGGAGAGCGGGATGACCGAGGCGCCGACCCGTTCGGCCCCGTAATGGAGACCGAATCCGCCGGTGACCCTGCCGTAACCGAAGGCGATCTGGACC
>JBDLIW010000134.1:0-4255 GCA_039714695.1 Thermodesulfobacteriota bacterium
AGTTGACTTATCAAATTCGCTCGCTAACCCCGCGGCAGGTAAGCGACCAAAGGGATACTCCGAGCCGCGAGGAATGTGCAGCAGAGCAAATACCCTTAGGGTGCACTCGCTGTTCATGTTCAACCAGATAGCCATCCATGTATCCCAGGGGAAATTATGGAAGACAAAACGAGATACACCCTCCAGCGAACCATGCTGGTCTATTTCCTGCTGATCGGTTTCGCTTCGCTGTTCGTCAGCATCGAGTTCATCGCCGACACCAACAGTCCCGAACTGAGACAGGAACTGATCAACAACTTCACTCAATATTCGCAAAACGAAATCAAAATTAATGACGTCTTTCTGCCGATCGAAAAGATCCGCAACAAGGCGATCCTGATGATCGCCATCATTATGCTGGTAATGGCTATCGTCCTGACCATGTTCACCAAGAACATCACCGAACCACTACAGCACATGCTGGAGAGGGCGAAAAAAATTTCCGCCGGAGATCTGCGCCAGTCCATAGAAATCCATTCCAATAACGAACTGGCGGAACTGGGCAATATGATCAACGAGTTGGCCAGTAATCTCCAGGAAACAACCCTGCTTTCAAAAAATGTCTGCCTGATCGGCTCGAACTCAATATCCTCCACCCTTGCCCTGCTCGACAAAGATAATCTTGATTCCGGCGACCGGGATCAGATCAGACAGCAACTCGACCGGCTGAAAAGGGAGATGGGTTCCCTTGAAGGGTTGGTAAACTGCTTCCACTTCTACAAAAGCGACCATGGCAACTGATCCCTGGATAGTACTGCCCGCGGGTATTGCCATAGCCTCGGTTGTTTCGGCAATCGGCCTGGGGGGCGGTGTCCTCTGGATGCCGCTTTTTCTGATCTTTATGAAGATCGAACCGGGTACAGCCGTCCTGACCTCGCTTCTCATCCAGACCGCCGGCATGGGCTCCAGCAGCTATGCGTACTCGAAGAAGAAGTGCATCGACCTGCGGCTGGCCGTTTTCTTCCTGGTGATAGCCCTGCCGGGGCTGGCAATAGGGGCTAAATTCGCCCATCTCTTGAGCCGCTCACAGATGGAAATGATCCTCGGGCTGCTGGTAATGGCAACGGCCGTCTGGTTTGTTTCTTCGAACCAGAAATATAGTGAAGCCGGTTCAGCGAAAATCAAACTGCCTGACTCCTACCGCTATTCCTGGCTGGTGGCGATCATGGCCATCGGCAGCGGCATGCTGAGTATCAGCATGGGTGAATGGCTGGTCCCGATGTTACGCGCCAAACTGGCCATGAAAATGAGCAGCGCCATCGGCACCAGCATTGCCATAATCTTCGGCACCTGCATCGCCGCAGCAGCTGCTCATTTACTGCTCGGCGGCCAGGCCGAACTCAGTGTGGTATTATGGGCGGTGCCGGGCGTAATCATCGGCGGCCAAATCGGCCCCCGGATAGCCACCAGGATCAATGAACGGTTGCTTAAGGAAATATTTATTTTCCTGCTGACCCTGATCGGCATCCACCTGATCTATAATGCTTATTGAAACATTTCTCAAAAGGTGCCCCACAGGTATGAACAACCTGAAACTACTTATATTGCCGCTCGGCATCATCCTGATTTCGACATTTTCCCCTGTTATCCCTCCCGCCAAGGCAGGACACCAACTGTCGCCGGAAGCGTGGATCGAAATACGAAAAATGTATCGGCAGAAAATCCCGCCGACTACCATCGCTGAAGAGATAACCGCTCTGACCGGTAATGGGGCGCGCCAAGCCGGGCCGAAACTGATTGACCGGGGTAACAAGGCCCTGCCTGATATCCATGAAGCCCTTCTGCAACCGGACCTCCCTCCCCTGGAAGGCTTGCGACTCCTCCAGGTCATCGGCCCCATTGGCGGCAAGAGTTCCGTCCCGGTTCTGCTGAAAATTCTCCGGAGCAATCCGGACAGTCCGCTGCGGCGCGATATGCTGCTGACCCTGGCCAAATTACCGACCACCGTAAACGCTGCGAAGTTTATCACCGCTCTCGCCGCCGATGAAAAAGAACCATGGAAGACCAGACGGATGGCTTTCACCTGGTTCGGACTCCACCGGGACAAGCGCGGCCTGGTGTTTGCCGAAACCCTGAAGAATGATCCCGATCCCGGACGACAGGCGGCCGGCATCTATGTCCTGGCCCGCCTCGAAGACCGATCAGTCCTTGATTCCATCAACCGGATATTCACGACTGGCGCCCCCGCTAACCTGCGTGACACCCTGATGATCAGCATCGCAGAGTTGACCTCCCCCGAGGAATTCAAACGACTTGCGCCCTCTTCTCTGAACTGGAGTTCCGGTTATAAAAACGCCTTAACATACTCGCGGTACCGAGAGGCAAAACATGACGAAAAGAAGGATATTTGTCAGGAAATGCTCAAGTCGAGTTCCCCGGGGCACCTGACCTTGGCCGTCCGCTGCCTGCTGGAGTCTGGTAACGCTGAAGCCCTGCGACCCCACGCCGCGTTAAGTCTTGAGGCCCCGGGCAGAGATGCCCTGATTCGTAATGAGATCCGCAAGGCCGGTTGGCAGATAATCGATACAGACGATGAATTTCTGATCCTGCCGCCTGATGCGGCCAACAGGTAACAAGTACTTTTAGGGAAATATGAGTTATGACCTTTTCATGCAAGAACCACGATTTTGACACCGATATCTGCCGCAAACTGAAATCACGCTGCATCATGGGCCGCAAGGGCTGCATTCTGGAAGGCAGAGTCGCCATGAGCGAGGAGACCGAAAGGCTGATTGCGGAACTGGAGAATGAATTGGCCGAGAAGAGAAAGGCAAGATCAATCAACAATGATCAGTAGACAACCCCGCCCAAAGGACGGGGCATTGGGTTGCCCCTGAAAGGGGCTCGGGTTCCGGATTCAGCGTTCAAAGGTTTCTACGAATTGATAAAGCCAACCCTAAATCAATGACGAAGACAAAGGTTAAAAGCGGAAGGTCGATATGACTCTCAACGAGTTCAAGAAACCGTCAGCATATCGTAACCTTTAAACCTTGAACCACAACGATATGCCAAAGATAATGGCAAAGCCAACGGACTCTGACCACGCCTACAGGACGTGGTTTCTGACAATAAACATGAACAATTGTCAATGTGATAAGGGACTGAAGAATAAGGCGTTAGGAGAAAGATCGAGAGCAAAGGACACCAGAAGGCAAGGGTGGTTTTGTGGACAATATTCTAAATAGTTTGTTCTTCAGTTCTGCGGATTTCTTTGGTTCTCTGTCAATTAATCATTGATCATTGTCAATTGTCTAATGTTCTTCTTTGCCGAAATCCCCCCAGACCTCCCGATAATCATCGGTAAGGCGTTCCTCTAATTTGAGGCGAAATTCCTCGATCCCCTCCGCCTTTAACCCCGGCGGCACTGCCAATGGTTCACCCCACTTGACGATGATCTTCGAGAATGGCTTGGGGAGGATCGTCCGGTCCCAACTCCTGAAGGCGATATAGCGGTCGGCCCCTACAGTAAAAGGAATAATCGGCGCGCCGGTCTTACTGGCCAGGAGAATGGCTCCGGCCTGGACCTTCATGGCCGGCCCCTGGGACCCGTCAGCGACGATCGCCGCATTCCGGCCGCGTTTCTTGATGGCGGTAATCATCCCCCTCAGAGCGCCGATCCCGCCGCGGCTACGGGACCCCCGAACCGTCTCAAAATTGATGGTTTCCAGAATGCGGGAAATATACTCCCCGTCCTTGCTGGCGCTGATCATCGCCACCCACTTGCGGCCGCGGTACTGCTGAATGCCAATCAAGAGGCCATGATGCCAGGTGGCCAGAATAAAAGGTTTGCCGCTCTGATCGGATTCTTCAAGATTGCCGCCGCCTTTTATTTCAATCCGGCAGGTCATGAGTAGCGTCCTCATGAATGTTTTATAAAGCAGGGGCGCCAGCGCCAGAGTAATCCTGTAGCTAAGTTCTTTCTTTATAGACATTGCAGTTCCCTTTCTTTAAGATCACGGACCAGATCCCGGAACCGGGCGGCTTCTTCAAAATTCAGTTCTTCAGCGGCCCGGGACATTTCCTTTTCCAGCTCCATTATCTTGCGGCGCAACTCCTCAAGGTCGGCAAACGCCAATTCGGGCTCGGCCGCCTTAGGAAATGATTCCGCGTGATCCTTTTCGTAAACGGTTTCCATGATGTCCTTGATACTGGACTTCACCGTCGTAGGGGTGATGGCATGGGCAATATTATGATCCATCTGCAAGCCGCGGCGCCG
>JBDLIW010000135.1:0-4204 GCA_039714695.1 Thermodesulfobacteriota bacterium
TTGAGGAAAGAATAGTGGAGATGGAGACCCGCCAGGCCTTCCAGGAGCATACCCTTGAAGAGTTGAACGGGGTCATTATCAGCAGCAGCAGCAGATCGATCGACTGGAGAGCCAGATTGTCCGGCTGGAGAAAAAATTTGCCGAGCTGGGTCGCGAGCCCAAGGGCTGGGAATAAATGGCTCCTGAAGTTACCCTTACGGTTGGCGCCGATTGTCTGCTGCAAAACGGTTCCCCTTCTCTGGCGAGTGAGATCAAGAAGGAACTTACCGTCTCCAATCCCGCCTATCTTGACGCCAAGAAGTATGGCCGCTGGATAGGCAAAAAGCTGAAACCATGGCTCTATTTTTACAGCGATACCAGCCGGGGGCTCCGATTTCCTCGGGGGTTTGCCAACCAGGCGGTGCGGTTTTGCCGGCAATTTCACGGGCCAGACTCTCCCCGGATTATTGATCAGCGGCGAACCTTGCCGGAGGTTGACCTGCATTTTGAGGGAGAGTTGCGGCCTTACCAGCTAAAGGCGTTTGCAGAGACGGTTAAGCGAGATTTCGGAGTCATCGAGTCAGGGACCGGGTCCGGCAAAACTGTAATCGGTCTTGCTATCATCGCCCATCGGCGACAGCCGACCCTGATCCTGGTTCATACCAAGGAGCTTCTCTACCAGTGGGCGGGCCAGATAGAGACCTTTCTCGGCCAGGAAGCCGGTCTTATCGGTGACGGCCATTTCAAGATAGAGCCGGTTACGGTGGCGATTGTCAATTCAGCCCGCAATCGGCTGGCAGGACTGCCGGAACAGTTCGGCCAGATCTGTGTTGATGAGTGCCACCGGGTGCCGGCTTCCCTCTTTACCGACGTGGTGACGGCTTTTGATTGCCGCTATGCCTTGGGGCTTTCCGCTACCGCCTATCGCAGGGATGGTCTGACCAATCTCATCCACCTGTATCTCGGGGAACGGATTCACCGGGTAGACAGTGATGATTTGCACGCCAGTGGTGCGGTTCTCAAACCGGAACTTATTCAGAACGAAACCGAATTCAGCTATGGCTATCGCGGCAATTACCAGAATCTCATGAAGGCCCTGACCAGAAATGAGGCGCGAAACCAGCAAATTGCCGGGGACATTATCGAGGAAGCAGGTCGTGATGAGGGTACGGTTCTGGTGGTGAGCGACCGGGTGGCTCATTGTGAGATGCTGGCCGAACTGGTAAGCCAACAGGCCCCTGGTCTTAAGGTTTCGGTCCTGACCGGTAAGATGCCTTCCGGCGAGCGGTCTGCTCTGATCGATGATATCAGGGGAGGCCGGGTCGATGTTCTTGTTTCAACGGTGCAGCTGATCGGTGAGGGTTTTGATTGCCCGGGACTGCGGGCTCTGTTCCTGACTACGCCGATCAAGTTCAGCGGTCGTCTTTTGCAGGTAGTGGGCCGGATTCTGCGACCGGCCGAGGGCAAGCAGCCGCGGGTCTATGACTATCTTGATCCGGTCAAGGTGTTAAGGTCTTCGGCCCGGATGCGGCGGCTGACCTTTGAAGATTATTGATCAGAACCTGACGGTAATACCGCCGCCAACACTGACTGATTCCCAGTTGACTTCGTTGACCTTGGTTACCCCGATGGTGCCGTCATCGAAATATGTCTTGTCGATACCGTCTTCGGCCTTGAACTTGCGGTAACGTACTTCACCATTAAGCAGGATATTCTTCCAGCCTATTCTGATCCCGCCTCTTGCTACGATCCCGATGGCCTCCTCTGACTCATGGGTGAAGCTGATCGGATGCCTGAAGTCGGTTCTAAGGTTCCAGTCCGCTTCCGCTTCATATTGGCCGGCATGGAACTCCGTTACGCCATATATTTCAAAATGGGGCGAGGGGGTAAACTCCAGATCAAGGCCGACGAAGCCGGTTTGCCATTCAGCATCGTAGGTGCTGTTGAGATCGGGCATTGTGGTACCTACTGCCGGGGGATTGCTCCCACCGAAAGGATTAATCTCGGAGATCGTCTGGTAACCATCATGGATTGTCAGGTACTGCAGGTGAAAGGAGTAGCCAAAATGCGGCGCCATAGAAAACATCTTATTGCTGCTCATGAAGACGACTCCGCCTCCAACCTGCAAACCAAAGACATCACCCCGGTCGGACTGGTTATTGGAACGGGACCATTCGCCGGTGCGGTTATCGGTACCGTAATCGGAATCCTGATTCTCCCCGGAGATGATCTCTCCGTAATGGGCACTGGCCTTCACCATTCCGCCGAAAGGCACCTTGTTGTTGACCATGACAATCTTGGCCTTGGTGTTTATTTCGTTGATCTCCAGGTCTTTCCAGGTAAGCTCGGAAAGGGTGTTGGGACTGGTGCCGATGGTGTCATAGGCAATATTCCAGTCGAACTGGTCGGTTCGTTTGGCACCGTTTACTTCCAGGTCGAAAGAGGCCAAGCGATCTCTGGCAAAAGAGCTGGTGGGCAGAAAAAATGACAGGAAAAGAATGACTGCCAGTATGGCTGGCCTGCGTGAGGTCTTTTTCATGGTTTTCATGGCTCTTGGCTTTAGGGTTATCTGGGTATGTTTCTCGGGTTGATTTTCAACGATTTAGCTGTCGAATGTCAATCTTTTTCCGCTATCTGCGCAAAGAGCGGGATGGTTTCCGGCAGATAATGGGTCAGGCCTTCGAGGATACCGGCGGCGTAATTGCCGTTCATTCCGAGAAATCCTCCGCGGGCAAGGTGTGTACTTTCAGTCGGTGAGGTGGCCATGGCCATTCTCTGGACCTCGGGGGCGGTGTTGGCCACCAGTATACTCTTTATCTCGCTGCGGAACACCTCCATGTCGTTGCCGCTGTCTCCTGCATAGATAGTTCTGGTCGGCAGCACCCCGCTTTTTTCAATCAGAAAGCGGACAGCGTGCAGCTTCGTTGCTCCTTCGGGCAGCAAGTCAAAAAGACCGAGGTTATTGACTTCGTCTATGCTGTGAATAAGGCTGACCCGGGCGGGACAGTTCGCCAAACGCCGGCTAACCTTTGCCACCAGCTTCTCCGGATCAATATCCGGCGGGGTGAAATAGCTTAACTTAAAAGGGCCCTGCTTTTCCGGTTCCTGCAGAGTCAGCTCTTTGATGTCAGCAAGCATTGCTTCCAGGTCGGCGGCGGTTACGTCCTGCCAATCTTCGGCAATAAGTTGCTGCCACTCCCCGACCGCTTCCCAGCCATTGTTATTGTTGCTGTAAATGGTAGTTCCCACATCGCCGATCATAAAATCGGGGGTCGGCAGGTTGTAGCTGCTAATCGCCTCTGCCAGCAGCTTGAGATTCCGACCGCTGACGTAGGCCAGGGAAACAAAGGGTGCGGCTGCCAACTTGCTGAACAGCTCCCGGGCGCCGGGGGATTCAGGTTGCAGGCCGTTTGGCAGCAGGGTCCGGTCGAGATCTGTACAGAGCAGGATTGGATCCATCGGCGATACCGTCTATTCTTCCCTTTCCGTGTCTTGAAAAACGACCTGGGAGGAGACTCCGCCTAATTCAACTATGTCAAGATGATTGAGCTGGCACCCCCGCCTGGTCTCTATCTTACCGTTCAGCAGAACTTCCCCCGCCTGCACCCGGGCTTTTGCTTCGCCGCCGGTTTCAACCATCATTGCCACTTTAAGAAACTGCCCCAAGCGGATAACCTCACCTTTTATTTCAATCTTTTCCATTATGTCCCGTTGATGTTTTTTGCTGAGAAAAATATGATAACAGAAAGGGTAACAGGCTGAATATAAATTCGCGACAGGATTTTCCCATGAAAATACTAATTCTTCTTGGTCTCGTAGCTGCCTTTGTTCTGGCCCTTATCCAGGGGCAGCATAAGATGATTTACTATCCACGTCCTTATCCTTCCGGACTTAAGCTGCCGGCCGGGGTAATCGCCCTGGAATATACGACCGGCCAAGGGAGTCAGACCGCATTTTACCGGCCGCCATTAGGGGGCGAAAATGGTTCTGTGACCAGTTTATGGTTGGTGTTTGGCGGCAATGCCTCTTTGGCTCTCGGCTGGACCGATTTTCTGGCAGATTTTCCAGATCGTGGAGCCGGGTTTCTGCTAATCGATTATCCCGGTTATGGAAGGAGCCGGGGGCGAGCCTCGCCTGAATCAATTCTGGAATCGACTGAAAAGGCCCTGGCGGCTCTGGTTGATCGGATCAAGTCGAAAAGTTCGGGCCTTGCCGAGAACAAGGT
>JBDLIW010000136.1:0-4191 GCA_039714695.1 Thermodesulfobacteriota bacterium
GGATCGCGATAATCCGGAAATTCCAACCATTTCAGAAGTTGTCCCCGGAGCCAACTGGCACGAGCGGGAAACCCATGATTTTTTCGGCATAAAGTTTGCCGGGCACCCGGACCTCTCACCGCTGCTTCTTCCGGAAGACGCCGATTTTCACCCACTCCTTAAGGACTTTGAGGCATGAGCGAACTAGCGCGTAGTCAGAATCAGGAAACCTTTGTTCTTAATCTGGGTCCGCAACATCCGGCCACCCACGGGGTTTTGCGGGTCAAGCTGGAGATGGATGGCGAATATATCGCCAAGTCCGAACCGGTTCTCGGTTATATCCACCGGATGCACGAGAAGATGGGTGAGAACCGGACCTGGGCCCAGTTCATGCCCAACACTGCTCGACTGGACTACCTGGGCGCCCTTTCCTATAACCAGGGTTATGTGAAAGTTGTTGAGCAGGCCGCCGGGATTGAAGTGCCTGAGCGGGCTGAATATATCAGGGTCATCACCGTCGAGTTGAACCGCATCGCCAGCCATCTCTTGTGGTTCGGAGCCTTTGTCCTTGACCTGGGCGGTTTCACCCCCTTGCTTTACGCCTTCGACGATCGGGAACAGATTCTCGATCTCCTGGAATCAGTTACCGGTGCCCGCCTGACCTTCTGCTACTTCCGGTTCGGCGGTCTTTATAATGATATAGATGATGATTTTATTACCGGCACCAAGGCTTTTATCAAGCGTCTCCGCAAGCGGATGCCTGACTACCACAACCTGGTTACCAATAATATCATCCTGACCAAACGTCTTAAGGACATCGGCATCCTGTCCACCGAAATGTGTCGAAAATACGGGGCCACCGGCCCGGTTCTGCGCGGCTCCGGGGTTCAGTATGACGTGCGCAAAAATGAGCCGTATTCCGTCTACCCCGAGTTTGATTTTGATGTCCCGGTTTATTCCGAATGCGATTCCATGGCCCGCTACATGGTGCGCATGGACGAGATCGAACAGAGCATGCGAATTGTCGAACAGGCCCTGGAGAAGTTGCCGGATGGGCCGATTATGCCCGAGAAGGCGCCGAAGATCATTAAGCCCGCGCCCGGCGATTACTACAGCGCCGTTGAGGCCGCCCGTGGGACTTTCGGGGTAAGGATAGTCAGTGATGGCACCAACAAGGCGTATCGGCTGAAGCTGCGGTCGCCGACCTTCTCCAACCTCAGCCTTTATGGCGAGGCCAGTGAGGGGATGCTGCTGGCTGACGCCCTGGCCTTGATGGGCAGTCTGGATCTGGTCATTCCCGAGATTGACAGGTAAGGAGACAGTAATGTTTTTGCACACTGAAACAAGACGGATATTAACCCCTTTTATTATTCTTGGGTTGGTCGCTACCCCTTTGCTGGCAGGGGGGCTATACGTTGGGTGGCCGCTCGTTCCCTCGGAACTGCAGCGAATAATCATCGCCGTGGTGGCCCTGATTGCTTTTGCGGCGGGCAATGCCGCTTATCTGGTCTGGCTGGAGCGGAAAGTTGCAGCTCACATCCAATGTCGAATTGGACCCAAGGAGGTCGGGCCTTTCGGCTTGATCCAGCCGTTGGTCGACGGAATAAAGCTGATGTCCAAGCAGCTGCTGGTCCCTAAAGGAGTTGATCCATATCTGTTCAAGGTGGCACCGCTCCTGGTTCTGGTCCCGGCGGTTATGTCCTTTGTTACCATTCCTTTCAGCGAGAATCTGGTTGCCCGCAACATTGATATTGGTCTGTTGATGATCTTCGCCTTTGCCTCGGTGAATGTGATGGGGATTCTGCTGGGCGGCTGGGGGTCGGCTAATAAATATGCGATAATCTCTGCGGCTCGGGCCGTTTCCCAGAATGTTGCCTATGAAATTCCGATGCTGATCACCGTCATCACCATGGTCATGGTTACCCATACCATGAACCTGAACGAGATCGTCATGCAGCAGGACGGTTCGGTGCTGGACTGGTACATTTTCCGGCTCACCACCAGTCCCCTGATGCCGGTAGCCTTTCTGATCTTCTTTATCTGCTCTTTGGCCGAAACCAATCGTGCCCCCTTCGATCTTGGGGAGGCGGAGAGTGAGTTGATTGCCGGTTTTCACACCGAGTACGCCGGCATGGGTTTTGGCGTTTTCTTCATGGGTGAGTATGCCAATATCGTTATCGGTAATAGTCTGGCGGTAATCCTCTTCCTGGGCGGCTGGCAGAGCCCTTTAGGTATGGAGTTTGGAGGATGGCTGGGGTTTTTTCTGAATGACGGAATCTTGTGGTTCTTGGCCAAGCTATATGTCTTGATCTTTTGCGTGATGTGGATTCGCTGGACCTACCCCCGGACAACCCTCTGGGGCCTGCTCAATCTTTCCTGGAAGTACCTGATCCCGATATCGCTGCTTAACCTGCTGTTGACCGGTGGGATGATCAAGCTCTGGCCCTATCTGAAGACTCTTATCATGGGAGCCTCATAAAATGAGTGGATACTTTAAAGATCTGTTTGGCGGGACCAAGAGTCTTGCGGTGGGCCTCGGGATTACCTTTAAGTACATGGTGAAGCCGGTGGTCACCCTGCAGTACCCCCATGAAAGCCTGAAGATGTCCGCCCGCTTCCGCGGTCATATCGAGTTGATCGGTGATGAAGAGACCGGTGCGCCCAAATGTGTTTCCTGCGGGATGTGCGAGAGGGGCTGCCCCTCGAATTGCATTACTATCACCAGTGAAAAGCCCGAAGGGGCCAAGAGGAAGGTGCTGACCGGTTACACCCTCGATTTTACCAGATGCAGCCTCTGCGGCCAGTGCGTTGAGAGCTGCAAATTCGGGGCGATAACTTTTTCCAAGGAATACAACCTCGCCGGGCCCCGGAAAGAGGCGTATATATTTGACCTGAAAAAAAGACTAGAGGAAAAAAGCGGATGATGTCCCTGTTCACTGCAGAAGGCCTTGGTGGTCTGGTTTTCCTGTTTGTCGTTGCCGTTACGGTAACCGGCGGGGTGATCGCGACCAATTCCGTCAGGCTGCCCCGGGCTGTCAGCGGTCTAGCCATGTGCCTTATAGGTGTGGCTGGCCTGTTTTATTACCTGAACAGTCCTTTTCTGGCGGCGATGGAGATGCTGATCTATGTTGGCGCGGTTTGCGTTACCATCGTCTTTGCCATCATGCTGGCCGATTCCGGCGCCGAGGCAAAGGTGGGTCGCCAGAGTGCGGTGAGTGCGCCGCTCAGCTTCGGGGTTGGCGCGTTGCTGGCCTGGGGTTTGGGGCTGCTGGGGATAACCACCATGTGGCCGGCTTCACCAGTCAAAGTTAACGACGGATCGGTCACGGCTATCGGCAAGTCTCTCCTCACAACTTACAGTATGGTCTTCGAGCTTATTTCGGTAGTGCTGTTGATGGCCATTATCGGCGCCCTGGTTCTGGCGCGGGCAGGGAGGGACAAACCATGAGCATCCTCGGCTTGAGCAATTATCTGGAGACCTATCTTCTTATCGGCGCTTTGCTTTTCGGCATGGGGGTCTACGGTCTGTTGCACCGGCGGACCCTGATCGGCATGCTGATCTCATCCGAGCTGATCCTTTCCGCTGCCGCCCTGAATTTCATGGCCTTCGGCCGGTTTCTGGCCCCTGACCCTACCACCGGGCAGATTTTTACCCTGTTCATCATGGGCATTGCAGCAGCCGAGGCAGCCATTGCTCTCAGTATCATCATCGCTGTCTATCGTAATTACAAATCAATCGATACCGAAGACGTAATCGATCTGCAAGGCTAATCAGATAGAGGGAATCGGATTATGGAAATAGAATCCTGCAAGCTTTTATATGCCCTGCTGGCGCCGCTGATCGGTGCGTTGGTGGTGATGTGGCGCGGCAAGAACCCGAACCTGAGGGAGGGTGTATCTTTTGTCGCTTCGCTGGCCATGTTCGGGCTCGTTCTTTCCATGATCCCTGCGGTATGGCAAGGCAACCGGCTAATATATCCATTGTTCCAGATTCTACCCGGTCTTTCCGTCACCCTGCGGGCCGATGCATTCTCGATGATTTTTGCCCTGGTCGCCTCTTTCCTCTGGATATTGGCCGTATTTTATTCAATGGGATATATGCGCGGTCTCAAGGAGCATGCCCAGACCAGATTCAGTGCCTGTTTTGCCCTGTCCCTCTTTGGGGCCATCGGGGTCGCTTTTTCCGACAATCTGTTCACCTTGTATCTTTTT
>JBDLIW010000137.1:0-4191 GCA_039714695.1 Thermodesulfobacteriota bacterium
GCCCTGATCAAGGATATCCAGCAGGAAATGGGGATGGCGGTTCTTTTGATCACCCACGACCTGAATATGGTGAGGAAAACCGCAAACCGCGTCAACATCATGCACCAGGGGGAAATCGTCGAAAGTGAGGAGACCGAGACAATCTTCACCAACCCCATTAATCCATACACCATCCATCTCCTGGAATCAGTCCCCCACGGCCGTCCCGATCCGAAGCCCGAGTCAAGACAGTTCATTACCGTTAAAAACCTGAAATGTCATTTCCCGATCAAAAGGGGCTTTTTCAGGCGGACGGTAGGAGTCATCAAGGCGATTGACGGAATAGAACTTTCCATCCGGGAGGGAACCACCTTGGGAATTGTCGGGGAGTCCGGTTCCGGCAAGAGTACCCTTGGCATGTGCCTGCTACGGCTCACCGGCTGCCGGGGCAGAATATTCTACCATGAGCATGATCTACTCAGTTATAGCAACAAGGAGATGCGTCCCCTCCGCCGGGAGTTGCAGGTGGTCTTTCAGGATCCATTTTCATCCCTGTCACCCCGCCTGACCATCGAGCAGATAGTCGGCGAGGGTTTGAAGGTCCACGACATAGGCAATTCCGCCGGGGAGCGCCGCCTGCTGGTCGAACAGGCCCTGGCTGAAGTCGGTCTTGAAAAAGAGATGGCCGACCGCTATCCCCACGAATTTTCCGGGGGTCAGCGCCAGCGAATCGCCATCGCCCGGGCCATAATCCTTAAACCGAAATTCCTGGTTCTCGACGAGCCGACCAGCGCCCTCGATATGACCATCCAGGCCCAGATCATTGAGCTGCTCAAAGACCTCCAGAAACGGTTGAACATCACCTACCTCTTCATTTCCCACGACCTGCGGGTTGTCAAGGCGATGGCCGATGAAGTGGCGGTCATGCTTGACGGCAAGATCGTCGAATCAGGCCCGACCGAGATCTTCGACGAGCCCAGCCATCCCTATACAAAGAAACTATTTTCGGCCGCCTTTGATCTGGCGGAGAATAACGGACAATAATCGCCCACTCATTAGTTCTCCCCATTTGACATCATAGCGCTTCCTTCCCTAAACTAAAGATAAGCAATAGTTAATAACCTGCACTGCCAGCGAGGGACCATTATGCGCCGCAGTTTGCCCGCTTTCGCCGTGCTCGCTTTCTTCCGGGTTATCTGCTGGAATTCAGAGGCGGACGCATTAATGACCGTAATCAAGGACACAGAGATGACATCATCACTGGAAAATCGTCTCAAAGACCACGTCAGGGTCCTCGGTTTCGAGATCGGCGAAAGGAATATCTGGCATCCGGATAAGCTTAAATCAGCAGAGAATTATATCGCAGAGACCTGGAAGGAGCAGGGTTATCAGGTTAACAGGCAGGAATTTCTCGAAGGAGATCTTACCGTCTGCAACCTGGAAATTGAACTACGGGGCGAGCGGCACCCCCAAGAGATTATCGTCATCGGCGCCCATTACGACTCCGTCCTGGGCAGCCCGGGGAGCAATGACAATGGTTCAGGGGTAGCCGCGCTACTGGAGCTGTCCAGACTGTTTATCAACATCAATCCGGGGAAAACGGTTCGTTTCGTGGCCTTCGTCAATGAAGAGCCGCCCTTTTTCCTGACCCACAGGATGGGAAGCCGGATTTATGCCGCCAAATCCCGCAAAAGAAAGGAGAAGATCATCGCCATGTTCTCCCTGGAGACCATCGGTTATTATTCGGACAAACCCGGCAGTCAGGACTACCCGTTTCCCTTAAGCTTTTTTTATCCCGATACCGCCGACTTCATCGGCTTTGTCAGTAACATTCGCTATCGTGACCTGATGAGCAAGGCGCTCAACTCCTTTCGAAAACACAGTAAGTTCCCGGCCCAGGGGGTAGCCGCCCCGGCCTGGCTGACCGGAGTGGGCTGGTCTGACCAATGGTCATTCTGGCGCGAGGGTTACCCGGCGATCATGGTTACCGACACCGCATTTTTCAGATACGACTATTACCATACAGAAGCAGATACTCCCGAAAAACTTGTCTATGACAAGATGGCTAAGGTGGTTGCAGGTTTATATGAAGTCATGAAAGAATTAGCTGAATAAATCCGGAAAAACAGGAAAATGAAACGAACCGTCAAAACGGAAAAGATCCCAATCAAACTCTGGCTGGATAATGTCGAGCCGGACACCATGCAGCAGGCCAGGAACCTGGCCAACCTGCCGTTTGTTGTAGAACATGTGGCGCTGATGCCGGACGCCCATCTTGGTTACGGGATGCCGATCGGCGGAGTGATGGCCACCGAAGGGGTAGTGATTCCAAATGCGGTGGGCGTTGATATCGGCTGCGGAATGTGTACGGTCAAGACCTCGCTGACCAGTATCTCAACCGAGAATCTCAAGCGGGTACTTGGCGGGATCAGGAAGACCGTCCCCCTCGGCTTCAAACACCACAGACACGCCCAAAACCCCGACCTGATGCCGAAAATTGACAAGGAACAGTTAGCCTCGACCAAAGTCATCAAACAGGAGTACAAAAGCGCCATGACCCAGATCGGCACCCTGGGCGGCGGCAACCATTTTATCGAGATCCAGAAAGGCAACGACGGCTATATCTGGCTGATGATCCATTCGGGCAGCCGCAATATCGGTTTCAAGGTGGCAAACTATTACAACCGGCTGGCCGTTGAACTGAACCGTAAATGGGGCTCAAAAATCCCCTCGAAATGGCAGCTTGCCTTCCTGCCGGTTGACGAAATGGTTGGCCAGCTGTATCTGCTGGAAATGAAATACTGTGTCGAATTCGCCTACGCCAATCGTTTGCTGATGATGGATAGAGTCAAGGATGCTCTGCAACAAGTGACCTCCCCGGTCTTTTTTGAGCCGGTGATCAACATCGCCCATAACTATGCCTCCCAGGAAAGGCATTTCGGCAAAGAGGTATTCGTCCACCGCAAAGGGGCAACCAGGGCAGAGGAAGGCGAGATCGGTATCATCCCCGGCTCCCAGGGAACACCAAGCTATCTGGTTAAGGGAATGGGCAATCCGGAGAGTTTTGCCTCATGCGCCCACGGCGCCGGCCGAAAAATGGGCCGCAAGCAGGCCCAGCGTCAACTGGACCTTGAAGAAGAGAGAAAACGTCTGGAAGATCAAGGCATCATCCATTCAATAAGGCACATCAAGGATCTGGATGAAGCGGCGGGAGCCTATAAGGATATCGATGAAGTCATCGACAACCAGCTCGATCTGGTTGATGTGCTGGTAGAATTACGGCCGCTGGCAGTGATTAAAGGCTGAAATTTACTTCCAGTTCATAATCAGTTCTACCAGGGTTCTAACTCCTACCGCCGAAGGTCCTTTCGGGACATAAGATTTCTTGGTGTAGTTCCAGGCGGTACCGGCTATATCGAGATGAGCCCAGGGAGTATCGCCGACAAATTCCTTGAGGAAGCAGGCGGCGGTGACTGTGCCGGCGGCCCGACCGCCGATATTTTTCAGGTCGGCCACATCGGATTTGAGTTGCTTCTGATAATCATCTCCGAGCGGTAGCCGCCACAAGGGTTCGCCGCTTTGCTTGCCGCTGGCGAGCAATTTTTCGGCCAGATCATCATCATTGGCCATCAGACCGGTCTGGTGGTGGCCGAGGCCGATAATCACCGCACCGGTCAGGGTTGCCAGATCAATTACTGCGGACGGTTTGAATTTGTCAATTCCATAGGCCAGGGCATCGGCCAGGATCAGTCGCCCTTCCGCATCGGTGTTTATCACCTCAACCGTCTTGCCGTTATAATGGGTAATGACGTCCCCAGGTTTAAGAGCTTCGGGGCCCGGCATATTGTCGGTCGCAGGAATTATTGCGGTCACGTTCAGCTTGGGCTTTAACTCCGCTACAGCCTGCATCACCCCCATAACCGCCGCCCCGCCGCACATATCGAACTTCATGTCCTGCATGCCGGCACCGGGCTTAAGAGATATTCCTCCTGAATCGAAGGTAAGGCCTTTACCTACCAACAGCAAATTCGGGGCCTTCCTGCCTCCATTTTTGTATTGAAGAACAACCATCTTTGGGGGCTGGGCCGAGCCCTGGTTGACCCCGAGGAGGCCACCCATCCCCATTTTCTTCATCGAAGCCTTTTCCAGCACTTTGCAGGTCAACAGGTCGTGCCTGCGGGCAAGTTCGCGACCAGCATCGGCGAAATGGGA
>JBDLIW010000138.1:0-4190 GCA_039714695.1 Thermodesulfobacteriota bacterium
AGAAAACGCTTTTGATAATCAAGCTGCTTCAGATACAGATCATAGGCTGCAAAGGCAAACTCGTCGTTCATAACTTTATCTGAAAAATGCATTACCGGCTATTGCTTCCCTGGTTTCACCCAGAAAATGCCAGGCCAGGATCGGTCCCAGGGCGGCGCCGATCCCCCTGAACGAATAGAGAATCCCGCTGCCGCTGCCTTCCCCATAGCCGGTAAAAACCTTTTCTCCGAAATAGGTCAGCAGGACCAGGATGCCGCCGGAAAGGGCCCAGCCGCTCTTGACCAGCAAGAGGGCTGCTACCTCGCGGTGGGCGGCGACATAACGACACCCTTCAACTATGTCGGCAAAGCCCGTATATTGACGCCAGCCGGCAGCCCCTTTTTCCGATTTTTCTGCCTTTTTTGGTACCGGCAGGGAAATCGTTGCCATGATCCCGGCTGAGACGAGAAAGGTGACTGCGTCGACGATGATGGCGGTCTGCCAGCTGAAAACAGCAGTGACGAAACCACCGAGGGCGGCGCCGAAGGCCAGCATGATGGACCAGGTTGCCCCGCCAAGGGCGTTGGCAACGTTAAGTTCCTGGGGGGCGCAGACGTTAGGGACTGAGGCCCGGCGGGCCGGATCGTGAAAGGTCCAGATCGATTCCTGGAGAAAGGCCAGCAGATAAATAAGCCAGACCTGCTCGCGGCTTTTTACCAGGAGAAAGGCGAGGACGATAAATACCCGCAACAGATCGGCGGCGATCATGATCGTCCTGCGGGGCAGCCGGTCGGCAATAACCCCTGCTGTCGGCCCCAGGATGCTGGTCGGGATGAATTTAGCGATCAGGAACCAGCCCACCGCGTGACCGCTGCCGGTCAATCTGGTCAGCAGCACGAAGATGGCGATATAATTAAACCAGTTGCCCAGGTGGCTGATCACGCCGGAAAGCCAGAAACGCCTGAAGAGCTGGTTGGTTTTGAGCAGCGTTACATAAGACCGCCAGTTGCCGGCCGGCAGGTAGGGGAGGCTCGTATTGTCTGGATCGGAAGCCATTGTTTTTTACAGGTGCCTGGAGTATGTTCAGTCAGTCTTTTAATGTTTAGTTTGCAGCTATTATTGCTTATTGCTTTTTAACATACACCAGCTCGGGAACGCAGAAAAATGATAGAGAAAGCCTATGGAATTACAGTTAGCCGTGACATCCAGGACAGCCAGCGGCTTCACCCTGAAGCAACCGGTGATCTTTCAGGGTTGCTCAGTGAACTGATCGTCGCCGCCAAGACCATCTCGGCAGAGGTAAACATGGCCGGTCTGGGTGATTTCATGGGTATGGCCGGTAAAACCAATATCCAGGGAGAGAAGGTCCAGAAGCTGGATGAGTTTGCCAATTCGGCGATTAAACGGCGGATGGCTCACAGTGGCTATATTTCTATAATGGCCTCGGAAGAGGAGGCCGATGCAATACCGGTACCTACGGATTGTGAGGGGAAGTACACCCTGGCCTTTGATCCGCTCGACGGCTCCTCTAATATTGATGTCAACGTCAGTATCGGGACCATCTTCTCGATTCACCGGACTCTGGAGGGGTGCTCTCTTAATGGTGAGACCGATCTCCTGCAGCCGGGCCGCAAACAGGTGGCGGCCGGTTACATCATTTATGGCTCCAGCACCATGCTGGTCTATACCACCGGCGATGGGGTCCACGGTTTCACTCTCGATCCGACCGTAGGTGAATTCTATCTGTCCCATCCCAATATCAAGATGCCGGCGCGGAGTAAATATTTCAGTACCAATGAAGGTAATTACATCTACTGGCATGATGAAATGCGTCGCTATGTTGACTATATCAAGGATCGCGACAAGGAGAGCGGCAGGCCTTACAGCGCCAGGTACATTGGCTCCCTGGTTGCCGATTTCCACCGGAACCTGATTGCCGGAGGGATCTTCCTCTATCCGCGGGACACCAAGAACCCGGCCAAGTTGCACGGCAAACTCAGACTCTTATACGAGGCAGCGCCGCTGGCCTTTATCGCCGAACAGGCAGGAGGGCTGGCGATTACTGATGATGGCCGTAATATTATGGATATCGACCCCGAGGATCTCCATCAACGGGTGCCTCTGATCATCGGCAGTAAGCATGATGTGGAAATTGCCGAAGAGTTTTTTGCGGGTAAGCGTTAACCTTGTTAGCACGATGGTCGTCTTTTGTTTTAAATGACGAATTATATTTTAATTACGGGGGTAATTAAATGACAGATGAAAAGAATCTTGGTGATTCACTGGAAAACATAACCACCAGCCTGCGGTCTTTTATTGAGTTGTCATTAAAAAAAGACGACAAGACCTGGGGGGATTGGATATCCTCGGTTGCCCAGGACGTTCAAATCAAGTGCTGGGAGGAGAAAGACTGTCAGAAAACAGATTGCCCGGCCTTTAAAAGTGAATGTGGGCGCTGCTGGCTGATTGCCGGTTCTCTATGTGGTTCCGGGGCCAGCCTGGGGCCGGATGGCACAACCAGCTGTATTGACTGTGAGATCTACCGGGACAATGTTTCCAGGGACCCATGTTCCGAGATCCAGGAGCAGATCATCACCCTGGTCCACAATCTGCGTACCCGTCAGATAGAATTCAAGGAAATGGCCACCCAGGACTCTTTAACCGGTCTTAAGAACCGCCGGTTTTTTGATATGTACATGCCCCATGAGATTGAGAAACTCAGGCGCAATAAGGGGAGCATGGCGCTCCTGATGATTGATGTCAACGACTTCAAGTATATCAACGACGCGCACGGACATGTTGCCGGTGACCAGATCCTTGCCGAATGTGCCGAGGTCCTGGGCCAGTCGATCAGGGCCTCTGACGTATTGATCCGTTTTGGCGGCGATGAATTTTTAATTGTGATGGCTGAGGCAGCCGAAAAGGAAGCGAATATTCTCCTGAACCGGATCTCCGAAAAGCTTAATGACTGGAATTCCCGGAAGACCGAATACAATATTCGGTTATCTCTCAGTATCGGTTACGCTATCCTTGACGGGGAACGTGAACTGCTGGCTGTGATCGATGAGGCCGACCGGAAGATGTATGAGGAGAAGGAGAAATATAAAGAGTCAGGGGAAAACTGAGAACGGGGCCGAAAGCCGGTTCTGGATTATTCGTTAAGCAGTATTTTTTTACTTTCTACAAGCAAGTCTTTTGGGAAGCCTATAGTGAAGGTGGTTCCAATATTTAGTTTTGACTGACAGCTGATGTTCCCGTCCAGACGCTTGACCAGGGTCTTTACGTATGCCAGTCCCATTCCTTCTCCCTTGATGTCCTGCTTACCCGCTCTTCGGAATATTTTAAATATTTTATCGATATCCTCATCGGCTATACCGCGGCCGTTGTCCCGACAGGAAATTGTGATTTCCTCCCCTTTTTCTTCTGCTTTAAATGTTAATTCTCCATCCCTGTCATCTGCCAGGTATTTTGTGGCATTGTCGATAAGGTTGCCGAATATCTGTTCCATGACTGTTTCGTCTGCTTTCAGGGTTGGCAGGGGGCCAATGGATACTTTGACTTTTTTACTTTCCAGCTGATGTTTGATGGAGTCGAGGATGGAGGAGATCGTTTTCGAAAGATCAACATCCTCCGTCTTTAACTCATATCTGCCCAGGCGGGAAAGTTTGAGGATGCCATTGATCAGGGCGTCCATGCGACTTACTGAAGATTCAATAAAATTCAGCGCTTCCGGGACATCTTCATTTAATATTAAGTTGATGTTCTTTTTATTGTCTGCCGTGATTTTGTCTTCAGTCGTCTGTATAGAGTTAGTTAAATCATCAAGTGACATGCGAAGCTCCGAGGAAAACCCCTTGATATTAACCAGGGGAGCCCGCAGGTCATGGGATACTATGTAGGTGAAGCTCTTCATCTCTTCATTGGCCTGCTTGAGTTCATCGGCCAGTTTCTGTAGCTGTTGGTTTGATTTTTGTAACAATTCCTCGGATGCTTTACGCTCGGTTATGTCGAGGGCAAGATAAACCGCGCCGGTTAGTTTCTCTTTTGCCGAGTCCATGAGGGTTGAACTGGAAAAAAGAACGGGGATTTTACTGCCGTCCTTATGGGTATAAGATGTCTCGATACTTTTTTTGTCGGTCAGGATCAGGTGTTCCCCGTCGATAATGTCTTCGCCGATAATTTGTTTTGCCGGCCGCCCTAAAACCTCGCGA
>JBDLIW010000139.1:0-4190 GCA_039714695.1 Thermodesulfobacteriota bacterium
CCGCTTGATCTTTCGATTGGTATGGTTCAAAGAATAGGTGGCCGCCCCTATCCCTTTGAAATCTTTATACTTATCTCCATACCGCATAAGATTGATGGTTTCAACGGGATGTTCAATTCTCACTCCGACGGAAATCGGCCTCTGCTCGATAGCAACGCCTTTTTTATGCATCATCGCAACTGTATCGCGGGCAGAATGCCCCAGGGCAAGATAGATGCTTGATGAAAGATATTCCTGCTGACCATTTATGATAATCCCCGTGGCCTTACCTTTTGAGATCAGGATGTCGGTCATTTTTGCGCCGTAATGTATCTCGCCGCCCCTCTCAAGGATATAGAGCCTTATATTACGAACTATTTTGCACAGCACATCAGTCCCCAGATGGGGCTTGCCGATGTACTCTATTTCTGCCGGCGCCCCGAATTTAACAAAAGTCTTCAGCACCCGGTTCACATAGCTGGTGTTATTGTTTCTCCGGGAAAAGAGCTTGCCGTCAGAGTATGAACCGGCGCCGCCTTCACCGAACTGTATATTTGATTCAGGGTTCAGCTTCCTTTCTCTGATAAATCTTTGCACATCAACGGAGCGTTCTGCTATCTTTTTGCCCCTTTCAAAGATCAGCGGCTTGAATCCGTGGTCAATGAGTTCAAGGGCCGCAAACATGCCGGCCGGGCCGAAACCCACTATTATCGGCCTGTCCGTGCTGCGGGTTGTCTCTTTCTTTGCTGCCGCCTGTTCGGTGTATACCGGGAATTTTTGCTTGTTTGCGAAGCTGTCATCAATGCAGACAACCAGTGAAATTTTGTAGTAGAATTGTTCCTTGTTACTCAGATCCAGAGCTTTGCTGAGAATCTTGGTGATTGACACCCCTTCGCCTGTTGTCATCTTTTGCGAAGCGGCCGTGAGATATTCGTCCATCCCATCTTTTTCGATGGGAATCTGCAGATTGTTGATTATCAGCTCCAAAGTAACGCTCCGAACTCAAATTTTATTCTATGCATTCAGGCACCGTAATGAAATATCAATAGAGATAAGTGATCAGGGTGTCGCCTGGTCACTTATCCCATTCAATAGGACTTACTTTATAGAAACCCTGCAATTCACGATAAAGTTCAGGATGCCTTTTCTGCATTTGCCTCGGTTTTTCAAAAAAGGTCTCGGTGGCAACGGCAAAGAACTCGGCCGGGTTAGTGGCCCCGTACTTATCCATCACGCTCTTCTTCCCCTTTCTTGTTCTATGCAGAAGCAGCTCATATTCCCTGGAAAAGACCCGGGACCAGGCCGAGTAAGCCGACCGCATCCCAAGGATGGGCGCCCCATCCCCCCGGCCGTCTTCCTGGTCAAGTTGATGGGCAAATTCATGCATAGCCACATTATGGCCGTCCCGAAAATTCACCGCCCCCTTCTTGACACTGTCCCAGGCCAGGACAACCGCGCCATGGTTCCATGATTCGCCAAGCCGGACAGACACCTCGGATGGTTGCAGATCTAAACTGTTGCGGTGCCCGGCCACATAGGTGCTGGGGTAAACCAGGATGGAATAAAGTTTCGGGTAGCAGTCGCACTTGCGATTGAGCAGGAGCATACAGGCCTGGGCGCCAATGGTAACCCTGATCTCGTCGGTCAGGGTCAACCCGCCGCATCCTTCAAAAGATTTTTCGGCAATAAATATCCTTATATAATCTTTAAGCTGCTGCTGCAATTCCGGGGAGAGCTTTTGATAGGGGGGAAGATTCTCTTTCAGGATCGCCAGCCATTCCGGGGGAAACGGAGTACTCAGCAACTCCCGCCTTCGCTGTTCACGCCGGGCCGCAGTAAAAACTTTAACGGCCCAGACCGCGACCCCTGTAAGGATAAATAATATTATCAGTTTCATCTCAGGATTTTTAGCCCATCAAGACAAAATATGCAAAGAAAGCAAGGTTGCCCGTCCTCCTGGATGTCTCACCTCCTTATACCCTTCGTAAAAACAATTCCCGCCTCCCGCCTTAACCCTGACCACCAGTTTCTGGCTACCTGGTGACCAGAAACTGGTTACTTTAAAAAATCCCGCCCAACCGTACCGATCTGGTTTTGTTATACAAATCAGATGGTTACTCCTCTTACCCCACCTCCTTTCCCCCTTGGCATGCACCTTGCTCATGTATGAGCCCCAACTGACATAAATGAGAGTGGCGTTGCGCAACGTTACAGCAAAAGCAAGTTTAGGGAGGTTTGGCGCTCAGACAAGTGCTGAATCCAGCAGCAGTAAATAAAAAAAGGAGGAATACGAAAATGAAGAAGCCTTTAATTCTGGCCCTGGCCCTGGGGATCGTTTCCGTCGCTGGCCTTGCCCAGGCATCGATGATTACCGAATGGGATCAGAGCGGGGTTACGCCCGCTGCGCCGACGAACATTACCAACCCTGGTTTGACCTTTGATGCCTATAATTATGTATTTCCCGGCTCTCTGATTGATCCAATCACTTTTGATGTTGCTGCCGATGGTTTTATGCCCAGTGGCTGGGTCAAGTACGGTGTGGGCAGCGGCACCTTTACCAATGGGGCGATGACCTGGAAAGAAAGGGACACCCAGGGTCCCGGTTTAAGCATTGTCAACAACGATGACGTCACCGGTGATAACTGCATCATGTCTGCCGGCTGGAATCCGGATTCAACCCCGGATGCGACCCAGGCCAGTGATTGGTGGGGCGTTGATCTTAAGCAGTGTTCCGACCCGTGGCAGTCCAGTAAACGTTTCAAGATGGTGAGTTATGTTGTTGACGGTCCGGCGGACCTGACCTTCAAGCTTGATGGCAGCGGCCAGACTGATCTGTATCGGATCCTGATGAAATACGGCAACCACACCGGTTCCCGACTTACCGGTTTTACCATGAAACTTGGCTTCAAAGATGCAAACGGCAATTTCAGCGAGGCCGCTCCCGGAGATGGTCTGGCCTTTGCCCTGAAAAACGGCACCAATCACTCAAACGACGCCCCGACCCCAAGCTCTATGGCCAACCAAGGCGATCTTGATGCCTTAATGGCCCATGGCCTTTTCGGTGCACCGGACAAGCATCACACTTCTGCCGGTTATTTTAACCCCTATGTGCGGGCCAATTTCGGCCTGCTGGCCGGTGAGACTTTTATCAATACTACCGGACTGGCCCAGGTCCATAGAGATCTCTTTGGCGAGTGGCTGCCTGGCGATCAGATGAAAGGCGCCATGTATTTTGATGACGATGGCATCATCTACACCGATAACATCCTGATGGCCAACTGCCCCGGCAACTTTGATGAAGAGGCTGGCCAAACCGGCGTTGCCACTGCTGAATGCGACCAGGCCTGTGCCGACAACCTTGGCTGCGATGCCGGTTGGATAACCTACCGGGAGTCGGCCGATGTTGTGGATAATGGCGATGGCACTTATACCATCCCGCCTTCAGTAGGAACCGATGTCCGGGCGCCGATTCCGGTAACGGCTGAGCAGCTTGCCGCCTGGAAGGCTGATCCGAACTGGGCTCCCGGAGACATTGACGATCTGGCCAATGTAAATATCAATGCCTATCTCAACATCAGTTCAACTGCTTCAAGCTTTACCATCCGTGTAACTCCGACTTATGACGCGGCTGCGGCCCAGGCCGAGCCGGGCACCACCTCTGCGGATCAGTTCGTCGTCAGCGTTGATGCCCCAAGCACGGTCATCCCGTAGATAGACGACCTGAAGTGCCACGCGATGTTCAAGTGATATTCATAGGACTCAGTTTTTGACGGAGAATACTAAAATGAAGATAATAAAAATAATGTTAGTCGCCGTCCTGACCATATTTGCAGCCGCAAGCATTGTGCAGGCTGCCGGCCAGGTTCGGGTCAATCAAAGCATAACCGTCTCAGTTGATGTCCAGAATAATGCCGACACTGAGGTTGACGTTGCCGTCAAACTCAGTGGTTACGATAGTACGGGCAATTCAGTCGGCCATCTCTGCCGGGAAGTGGAGCTGGACGATGAGTCCTTGACCACGGTCACTTTTACCTGGAAGGCCCCGTCCTATACTACCGGTCTCTATTGGACGAACAAGATCGAGGTAGACGGTGACTGCCCCAGGGACACTGCCGATTATAGCGATGTCTCTGATCATGATGACGACGATCATGACGACTATGCCGGGGACTATCACCGATAATCCCCCCCCTTAAACAACTAGCCCCCTA
>JBDLIW010000140.1:0-4146 GCA_039714695.1 Thermodesulfobacteriota bacterium
GCAATTGCCGCGCCTGACCGAAGCGAAACCTCCCGCTCCGACGAAACCCCGCCCTTCAAAACCGCAACCTTCTTAAATCTTCTCTTCATCTCTTCATCTCTTCCCCACGATACATCGAAGCCCTGATCAACTATGAAGACAGGTGGTTCTGGTATCACCCGGGGGTAAATCCCTTTTCCCTGATTCGGGCCTCCTGGCAAATGCTGCGTTCCAGAGAGATTATCTCCGGTGGTTCTACATTGACCATGCAGGTTGCCAGATTGCTCGATCCCCACACCCGAACTTTTCTGGGCAAGACGAAACAGATATTCCGGGCCTTGCAGCTTGAGCTGCATTACTCAAAAAAAGAAATTCTGTCTTTTTACCTGAACAGAGCTCCTTTCGGCGGTACCTTGGAAGGTGTCCAGGCAGCAAGTTATGCTTATCTGGGTAAATCCGCCAAAGAACTAAGCCATGCCGAAGCCGCACTATTAGCCGTTCTTCCACAAGCTCCCAGTAGATTAAGGCCGGATCGTCATCCCGACCGAGCGCAAAAAGCCCGCAACAAAGTACTGGCCAGATTGACTAAATTCAAGGTCTGGAGTGAGAATGTTATTAAAGATGCGATGCTCGAGGAAGTTGCAAGGAGGTTCCACTCTCAACCCATGCTTGCGCCGCTCCTGGCAAGACGCTTCAAAAAAGCCGCCAGAGAGACTGGGGTGCTGGTCACCACAATTGATGCCAATATTCAATATTATCTGGAAAAGAAACTTGCTTCATATATTTCCTCCTTTCCGGAACAGACATCCAGCGCCATCCTGGTAGTTGACAATAAAACCCTAGAAGTTAAGGCCTATCTGGGTTCGGCAGATTTTGAGAATAATCAGAGATTTGGACATATTGATATGGTCAGGGCGGTACGCTCGCCGGGATCAACCCTGAAACCGTTTCTTTACGGGATGGCGGTTGATGACGGATTAATCCATTCTGAAAGTCTTTTAATCGACGCTCCACAAGATTTTTCAGGATATCGGCCCTCAAATTTCAGTGATTATTTTAATGGCCCGATCAGTGTGCGACATGCCCTCCAGCACTCCCTCAATCTACCCGCCGTTGACCTGCTGGACCATTTTTCTGCCGCCCGGTTTATATCGAGGTTGAGAAACGGAGGGCTGCGCCTGCGAATATCCGATAATTATCCGAGTCTGGCCATAATCCTCGGCGGTACCGGCACCACCCTGGAAGAACTGGTCACCGCCTATACCTGTTTCGGGCGGGGAGGATTAAGTGGATATCTCCGTTTCACAAAGAAAGCCCCATTGGTCAATCGCTATCTTATGTCCGATGGAGCGGCATGGATAATTCGCGATATTCTTGAAAACAACGAGCGGCCCGGTCTGCCGGTTAATTTTCTTAACTTTTCCGCTTCACGGAAGGTGGCATGGAAAACCGGGACCAGTTACGGCTTCCGGGATGCCTGGGCCGTTGGCGTAACTGACGATTACACTATCGGAGTATGGGTTGGCAGACCGGATGGGACCTCCTCCCCGGGATACTTTGGGGCAATCACTGCGTCTCCCCTGCTCTTCGATGTTGTCGACAGTTTGCCGCGCCGTGGCCAGTGGACTTCCAGGCCGCCACGGCCCAAGAGTGTTGAAAAGGTCGAAATATGTTGGCCACTGGGTACAGAGTTTGATCCCGATAATTCACACCTCTGCCATATCAAGCGAGAAGCATGGGCTTTGAACGGCATTGCCCCGTATACCTTTCCTGACCGGCTGCAAAAGAACTGGAGTAGTGGCATAGTTCGTTATTGGGTTGATAGTGAAACAGGAAAAAGAATTGATGCAACCTGTACCTCTTCTGCCAATCGGCAACAGAAAGAAGTTGCCGGCTGGCCAACCGCCCTGGAACCGTGGCTCACCCCAAGCCTAAAGTCTCTAGCAAAACTTCCAGAGCCGGATACAAGCTGTGCCGCCCCCCCGAAAGAGGCGCATAAATCTCTGAAAATAGTCGGGTTGAACCCGCAAACCGTTTTGCACAAGGCAGGCCCTAATGTGGATTTACCGATGGTAACCCTCCGTAGCGTTGGCGGCCAGAGTTTATTGTACTGGTTAGTAAACGGCAAGCTGGTCCATAAATCAAAACCGGCGAAGATATTTAATTATCGTTTTGAGAATGTCGGGGATTATATGATTACAGTCATGGATCAAACCGGCAACTATGACCAGGTCGAACTTAGAGTGATCCAATAGCAAGGGCCAACAATTTCTTGCTTTCACTAAAAACTGCTCCCGTCATTTAAGCTAACAAACCAGCCCGATTAGCTACAGATAGGCTGAAGGCGTTCGACTCCCCGACGGCCCACCAGTAAACGCAAGGACTTACGGGAAACCGTAGGTCCTTTTTTCGTTTGACCGTTTCTATTGCGGATCAAGCAATTGAGTCACGAGACACAGGCCCTTTTCTTTTAGCGGAGACCGGCTCAGCCATGATAGGATGAATCATGGCGACGACCGCAGTTACCCGGCGCAGTCAGTCTTGAGACTACAGGAGGGAATATGGTTACGAAAATAAAGCTCACTTTCTTGATCGTTTTGCTGACCATCTTTCTGCCCATCACCGGTTGCCGGGCCAAGATCGCCCTTGATCTGATAGAACTGCCGCCCGGCTTTACCATCGAACTTTACGCCGACAATCTGCCAGGAGCACGCTCTTTAGCCCTGAGCCCAAACGGGACCCTCTTCGTCGGCACCCGAGACAAGGGCGTAGTATACGCGGTAACTAATCTGAACGGTGACCAACGAGCCAAAAAGATCCGCATCCTGGCCCGAGGCCTGAACATGCCCAACGGGGTAGCCTTCCACAACGGTGCCCTTTATGTGGCGGAAGTGAACCGCATCCTGAAGTATGCCGGGATCGAGAAAACCCTCGACAGCCCCGGCCGGCCGCAGGTGATCTATGACCAGCTACCCAGGGATAACCATCACGGCTGGAAGTTCATCCGCTTTGGCCCGGACGGCCTGCTGTATGTGCCGGTGGGCGCGCCCTGCAATATCTGCGAACCGGGTGACCCCTATGCCGCAATCCTGAGACTCCGGCCGGAGACCAGCAAAATGGAGGTCTTCGCGCGCGGAGTTCGGAATACGGTGGGCTTCGACTGGCAACCGGGCACCGGCACGCTCTGGTTCACCGACAACGGCCGGGACCGCCTCGGTGACGATCTGCCCTCTGACGAACTGAACCACGCCCCTCGGGCCGGGATGCATTTCGGTTATCCTTATCTTCATGCAAGCCGGGTGATTGATCCGAAGTACGGCGACAAACTGCCGCCGGAACTAGTGGTCACACCACCGGCCTTCGAACTGGGAGCCCACGTTGCTCCGCTCGGCATGCGCTTTTACCAGGGCGAGATGTTCCCGGAGAAATACCGGGGCCGGATATTTCTCGCTGAACACGGCTCCTGGAATCGGAGCAGTAAGGTGGGCTACCGTTTGGTTTCAGTGGTTGTCGAGGGAGGCAAGGCAACACGACAGGAGGTCTTCGCCAGGGGCTGGCTGCAAGGCGAGAAGGCCTGGGGACGACCGGTCGATCTGCTGGTCATGCCGGACGGCTCGCTGCTGGTTTCCGATGACCGGGCCGGGGTCATCTATCGCATAAGCTACAGCGCTGATTAAGCCGGAAAAAATAGTTTTCCGGTAAACCTAAAAATATGGCTTTACCGATGGGCCACCATAACACAAAAGGCCCTGCGAGAAGTCGCAGGGCCTTTTGTGTTGTACGGAAGATATTTCCACCAATCAAAACAACAGGGCAAAATTCACAAAGACATTGGTAACGCCCCCCGAGATATCATCTCCGTCAACTTTTGAATTAGTATTGAGATCGATTAGATCCACCGTCCCACCTGCCCCCATAAAGCGCACCCCGGCTGAAGGAGCAAGGATGACGCTTCGGCCTACCTTGATGTTGACCCCTGTGGCAAAGCCGATACCTAACTGAAAATAGTCATGCTCCTCCTTGTATGGGGTGGCTCCGAGGTAAAAAGTCTCTGTTTCCCCTCCGTAAAAACCAAACCGCACCAAAGGGCCACCCCACCAGCGAAAATCCGATTTTTTGATGAACGTGAAACCAAAGACATTTTCCATGTAAATACCCCCCAGATCG
>JBDLIW010000141.1:0-4131 GCA_039714695.1 Thermodesulfobacteriota bacterium
AAGTTTTAGTTGCAGACGCTCTTTATTCTGGAACTGAGAAAAAACCTGGTGGAGAGGCGATTGCAAAACATTTATTGGAGGAAGCATTTTCAAAAGCATAATAAATCTCTGCAAAATATCCTGCGCCCTGGGCTTAAAAATCGGAATTCCTCGGCCGCCTTCTTCTTCCAAGGCATCAAGGGCCGGATTGTTCTCAAGGGTGTAAAACCAGGTATCTCCCCTGAGACTTATGGTCCCGGCTTCAAGACAACCTTTTATGTTCATCCGGCAAAAATCATATTCATTAAGCACGTTGTTGTACTTTTCAATGCCGGAGGTGGGTGCGCCCAGAACAGGCAAGGAAAGGTCTAACCCTAAAAAATCCACCGTCATATCCGGCTCAAAATGGTTTCCCACCAGCCTTGTTTTGAGATTGAGCCGGGCCAGAGACTTATAATTTTCAGTAAATCCGGCTCCCGAGCCGGCTCCGCCAAAACCGATTGGTTTCCCGTATGCCTCTCGCTGGCAAATCTTGTCCGGTCTGCCGTCACAGGCCGGATATACGGCACAGATTCCTTTCAGTTTAAGACGCGCCCTGTTTCTCACTTCTTCAAGGTCTTCAGGAAGACCTGAAATTTGCGCTTCGTCCGGATTCTCTGTAGGGATTATTGACCTTGTCTCGGCCTGACATTTTTCACATCCATCGGGGCTGCCTTCAGATTCAAAAGTGTGTTTACATACGGTGCAAATCCACTTGCCCATTTTGGCCTCCATTGATGAGGTGATGATGGTAAGAAGATAAGAATTAGGGTAACCCCAAGTAAAAAACCTGTGCTACCTTGTGATACAATATCACAGAGAGGTAAGTTTTAGCTAATGACCGGGCAGTTTTTCATGATTGACGATAACCGCTGGCCAGTATAAGAATTCCGGGGCGGTGAGATGACAATACCCCAGATTATTCTCGAGGTTAAAACAGAACCAGGGACGCTTTTGTCGCTAAAAAAAACTACTCGAATTTATCAAACCAAATCCGTACCTGCGGCACGCCCTTTTGGACGAGAAGTTTCCGGCATGATTCGACCATGGCCGGGATGCCGCAGATGTAGACATCGACTGGGGCGTTGTCCGGGATATATTTATTGATCAGGTCGGTCACTCGCCCTTTTTCTCCTGTCCAGTTATCTGCCTCGGTGGCGCGGGAAATGGTTGGGATATAGGTGAAATCGGCAAGAGTGCGTTCAAATTCGCGCAGCTCATCATAGTAAAGAAGATCTGCCGGTCTTCTGTCGCCGAAAAAGAGGGTCACCTTCTGTTTAAGCCCTTCCCGGCGAATCTGATAAATCATGGCTCGAATGGGCGCCAACCCCGAGCCCGTTGCGATCAGCAGGATGTCCCGATCCAGGTTGCAAAGAAGGCAAAACTCTCCGAATGGCCCGCGCATAATGAGTTCCTCTCCGACCTGGAGATGATCATGGGCATAGGTTGAGACAAGGCCTTCGGGAACCTTCGTAATGATCAGCTCCACCGTTTGATGCTCATCGGGCGGGGAAGCAATGGAGTAGGCCCGGAACTCCGGCTCCTTGGTGAGTTCATACTGGGGAATTTCAAGCTGGACATATTGACCGGCCTTAAAGGAGATGCCTTCCTCAGGCGACGACAGGCGAAAATGGATGCTTTTGATATCCGGCGTCAGCCTCTCGATCCTCTCCACCTTCACCCGAAACTCCTTGACCAGAAAAAGCTCCTCGGGAATCTGGATCTTCAGGTCATTCTTCACTTTGAGCAGGCAGGCAAGGCGCAGATGGTGCTCAAGATCATCCGCACTCAGATGCGGGGTTTCCGTGGGCAGGACAGGCCCCCCTCCCGCAAGAACCTTGACCTTGCAATAGGAACAGGTCCCTTTGCCGCCGCAGGCCGAGGGAAGAAAAACACCTTTTGCCGCCAGGGAAAAAAGCAGCGGACTGCCTCCCTTAACCAGTAGGTCCTTTTCATCATTGACGATGATGTGTTTCTCGCCATAGTCGGCAATATAGCGGTCCGCAATTTCCAGGAGCAGCGCCAGCAGGGCGGCGATACTGCTGATTACAATCAGTCCGATAAATAGTTCAATCATCATTCAGAAGTCAGGAGGTTTTAATCTTTCTTAGGGGTTAATTCCCCGCAGCTCGAAGTCTCACGCTGTTCGCTATCTGCTGCGTAAGAAGTGGTTCTGCCGTATTTGGTCTTCAACACACTATGAGGGAATTCAGTAATCAGAATTCAGAATCCAGAAGAAAAGCAAAAACATTCCCATAAAAGATACTTCTATTCTGACTCCTGACTTCTGTATTCTGGCTCCTGATACCCCGCTGCTCCGGAATGTCGCAAGCTCCCTTGCCTGCGGCGGGGTAGTTTATTTTTCCCCGGTCCCGATCCCTGGCCATGATCAGATGTCCGGCCCGGGAATATCATTGAATTTGCACCATGCCGCTGAAGGCGATAAAAGCCAGGGATAAAATGCCGGTGATAAGCAGGGTGATGCCCGGGCCTTCCAATCCCCTGGGGAGCCTGCCGCTTTTTTCGATCTTTTCTCGAATCGCCCCGACAGCGGTAATGGCCATCATCCAGCCAATGCCGCTGCCGGCCCCGTACGCCATGGCCTGAACCAGGGTGTATTCCCTGATCACCATAAAGAGTGAAGCGCCCAGGATAGCGCAATTGACCGTTATCAGCGGCAGAAAAACACCAAGAACGTAATAGAGCCGGGGAAAATACCGTTCTACTGTCATTTCCACCAGTTGGACAAAGGCGGCGATGATGACAATAAAGATAATGTACTGTAAATGGCCGAGATTAAGTGGAATAAGAACCTGATAGTAGACCAGGTGATTCAGGGCCGCCGTGCAGGTCATCACAAAGACGACCGCCGCTCCCAGTCCGAAAGCCGAAGGCAGATTCCGGGAAATGGCCAGGTATGGGCAGAGGCCCAGAAAATTAGTAAGCAGGATGTTGTTGGTGAATATTGCTGCCCAAAAGAGGGTTGTGGGCTCTATATTTGCCATAACAATCCCTTACAACTTATGTTCATTAAATTGCGTGGCAAAGGAGCGCACAATCCAGACATAGATACCAAGCATGAAGAAGGCGCCGGGGGCCATGATCATGATCGTCCATGGCGTAAAGCCTGTGGGCATTATCATATAGCCGAACAGGGTGCCGAAGCCCAGCAACTCCCGCACCACGGCTATCGCAAAAAGCACCAGGGCAAAGCCCACGCCGACGGCAAAGCCATCCAGGAAAGCGGGCCAGGGCGGGTTATTTCTGGCAAAGGCCTCGCAGCGCCCCATAATGATGCAATTGGTGATAATCAGTCCCACATAAGGCCCCAGGGCCTCGCTTATATCCGGTAGATATGCCCTGATTACGGTATCGAAAATAATAACGTAGGAGGCAATGATCAGGGTCTGGACCATCATGCGGATGCGCAGGGGCGTCATCTTTCGTAAAAGAGAGACGGTAAGGCAGGACATGGTCAGCGTAAAGATGAGCCCGATATTCATGACCAGGGTGTTTGCCAGGAGGTTGGTAACCGCCAGAGTAGAACAGATGCCAAGGGTATGCCTCAGGACAGGATTTTCATCCCACAAACCCTGTTTAAAGATCTGCGTTTTTGCTGGCGTTTTCGGCATAGTTCCTATCTCTTCTCGTTGTTCTCGCGAAACTCTTTGAGAAAGCGCTGCAGCCCGCTATTCAAAAAGACCTCCACCGCCCTGCTCGTACTGGTGGCGCCGGTGATTGCATCCAGCTCCAGGGCCGACTTGCCCGGGGACGGCGCTGTTATGGAAAAAAATGCTTTCTCCCCAGGGGCAAGCACAAGGGAGAGTCCGATAAACTGATTTTCGAAGCGCGGCTCGGTAATCCTGGCGCCCAGTCCCGGTGTTTCCTCAAGACGGAAAAATTCAATGCCGATAATCTTCGAGACCTCACCATCCACCGCCACCATGGCCGAAATCGGCCCCCAGAATCCAGGCCCGCTCATCGCCGTGGCATAGCCTGTAGGGTCTCCCCCAACCGGATCATAGGCGGTATAAACCGTTCTACCCTGGATCAAAGTCTGTTTCACTCTGGTTTCAAACACCCGCCCCAGATCGACAGCCGAAGCGTCGGGGC
>JBDLIW010000142.1:0-4120 GCA_039714695.1 Thermodesulfobacteriota bacterium
AATTGCCCGGTCCAGCCGGCCAAAGGACAAATCCCCCCGGCCCAGGAGCTGGACATTGGCCCCCGAAAGTTCCCCCGCCGCACCACTGAAAACCTCGTCAAAGCTCATTCCGTCATGTCTGGTGGAATAAACCAGCAGAGAGAGCAGCTGCGAGCAGGCCCCGGTCGACTTCGGCAAAGTAGTCGTTTTCGGCTGTGCCCCGGAATGGCCGGTAAACTGCCCATCCAGGTGATGAATAATAATCTTCTGCAAACACCACTCGAAGATACTCAATTTGCCGTCGGCCTCGATCAGGACCTTGATGTTCTCCTTGAACATCACATACTGGGCGGCCGACAACTGCCTTAAGGCCGGCAGGGCCATATCCAGCAGCGGCAAGCGGATTTCCGGCCCGAGTCGCCTGACCGCATGGACCAGCCGGACCGTCTCGTCATGAACCCCGGTATCAGCCTCTTTCTCCAGATGTCTGAGTTGCCTGCCCAGCATCTCTTCATCTTCATCAAGGAGCAGGCAGTAAACCACCGCCCGCGCCCCGAACGGTTCATGGACGGCATGCCTGATGGTCTCGGGCAGCCCGGCGATCAGTTCCTGGGCATATCCCAGGTGCGCCCCGGAAGGTCGGCCGATATGATCCATTGCCGCCGCCATCCCGGTCAGGATGGCAGTCGTTTTCTTCAGCCCCTGCCCCGCATCTGCTCCCTTCTTTTCTTTAGAAACCTTCCTTCTCGATGATCTTGCTGCCTCGAATTTACCATCCCAGTCCGGCTGAATCTTACTGATTCTTTGCGCCAGCGGCGGATGGGTAGCGAAAAGGCTGCCGAAAAAGGAGGTGAATCCCTGGCTGAACAGGGCGTGGCTGATCTCGGCCGTATTCGGGTTTTTCACCAGGGAACCGGCACTGTCGGCACCGATCCTTTGCAGGGCGCCGCCGATACCATCCGGATTACGGGTGAACTGGACAGCCGAAGCATCGGCCAGAAACTCACGCTGCCGACTGACCGCGGCCTTGATCAGGTTGCCGAAGAAGGTCCCGGAAAAGCCGATAACCACCAGGCCCAGGCCAAGGAACACCACCCCGCCCCCCTCTTTCCTGGAACTGCGTGAATACATCGAACTCCGCATGATGTAGTAACCGATCAAGCCCAGCACCATAATGCCATGCAGGATACCGATCAGCTTGATGTTAAGACGCATGTCACCGTTCAGGATATGGCTGAACTCGTGGGCAATCACCCCCTGCAGTTCATCGCGGGAAAGTTTTTCGATGGCGCCGCGGGTGACCCCGATCACGGCATCGCCCGGGGAATAACCGGCGGCAAAGGCATTGATCCCGTCTTCGTCAAGAAGATAGACCGGCGGCACCGGCGAACCGGAGGCGATGGCCATTTCCTCAACCACGTTCAAGATCTTCTGCCGGTTGGCATCCCCCGTACCGTCGACAATCAATTGCCCGTTCATCATCTCGGCAATCCGAGCACCGCCACCCGACAGGGCCATAATTTTGTAGAGGCTGCCGATTCCGACCACCACGATCACCCCGACGGAGATCACCCCGAACACCTCCCAGTCAATCCCGGCCAGCAAGGGAGCGGCCGGATCGGCCTGCTGGTTCAAATAACCGAACACCGCCATAACCAGGAGGTTGGTCATAGCAACCAGCGAGATCACCGCCAACGTAAAAAACATCACCAGCCGCCCGGTATTGCGCCGAGCCTGGTCCTGTGCGCTAAAGAAATCCATAGTCAGTTTTCACCTACGGTTCAACAGTTGACAATGATCAATGGCCAATTGACGACTTAACCTAAAATACTGCCGCCGCATTTGTCATCTCGAACGGTTTTGCCGAGAGATCTTGTCTTTATAAAGATTTCTCGTCGTTTCTCCTCGAAATGACACGTGCTTGTGCTATGGGATCGCCGTGTCGGGCTAAAGCCCTCCTCGCGATGACGAAAGCTGCTATCCCGTCATTGCGAGTGCAAGCGAAGCAGATAGCGCAGACTTCGATCTAACTCCTTTATATGACAAAGAGTCCGACCGAAAAGACTATTTTTGCTTCAAAAAGAGACTTTCGGCGCCGCCTGCATCGCCGCGCTATCTTCGAATTCCAGCAGAGTAGCATCCTGGCCATGGCCAAACGCCCCGGCCAGCATTACCGGCGGGAAGGTCTGCTTGTAGGTGTTATAGGCCATCACCTGATCGTTAAATGCCTGGCGGGAAAAGGCCACCTTGTTTTCAGTACTGGTCAACTCCTCACTGAGCTGCATCATGTTCTGGTTGGCCTTGAGATCCGGATAGGCCTCCATCACCACATTGAACTTGCTCATCGCCCCGGCCAGGGCCCCTTCAGCACCGATCAGGTCTTGCATCGCCCCGGCGTTGGCAGGGTCGGCCGCAGCGGCCGCCAGTCCCTGGGAGGCGGCGTTACGGGCGGCGATCACGTTTTCCAGAGTCTCGCTCTCGTGTTTCATATAGGCCTTGGCGGTCTCAACCAGATTGGGGATCAGGTCGTACCGCCGCTTGAGCTGGACCTCGATCTGGGCAAAGGCGTTTTTATATCGGTTGCTAAGCCTCACTAAGGTATTGAAAATATTAATAAAGAATACAACCAGCACACCAAGGACAACCAGGGTGACAATCGCAGAAGTTCCCATATTCATTCCCCAAGCTTTAGTTAATAATGTCGGGCGTCAGATCAAATGAAAACATATTATAACGCCTGACCGTTTTTCAAACCATCGAATAAAGTCAAATCAGCTCAAAGTCCAAGACCAACCCCTTCCGGTCACACCAAATCTTTCTCGTTTATTCCGGCAGATTATCCAGAGGGCTCCGCACCCCGGTGATGTTCTTCCCCGCCACGTGGGTGTAGATTTGCGTCGTCTTAACATCCTTGTGACCCAACAGGTCCTGGATCGTCCGGATATCGTACCCGTCTTCCAGCAGGTGGGTCGCGAAACTATGCCGCAGGGTGTGAACCGATGCATGCTTGGCAATTGCCGCCTTGCGTAGCGCCCCTTTAAAACTCCTCCGCACGTTACTGCTGTTCACATGATGACGCCTCAACTTGCCGCTGCGAGGATCGACGGAGTGTTTTTCCGAAGGAAATACCCAGAACCAGGCCCACTCTTTGCCGGCATTCTGGTATTTACGTTCCAGACTGTCCGGCAGGTAAACTCCCTCTATATTATTAAGCCTATCCTGGTCAAACTGCTCTCTGACCCTATCCAACTGCCCCTTGAGTTCGTCAAGCAAGCTTATCGGCAACACCGTGACCCGATCCTTATCCCCTTTACCGGCCCGAACGGTCAAGCTGCCGCATTCCAAATCAAGGTCTTTGATCCGCAAACGGAAACACTCCCCGCCCCTCAGCCCGCAGCCGTAAATTAATTTGGCCATTAACAAATTAGTACCAGCCATATATGAAAACACCTTATCAGTTTCTTCCTTGGTCAAAACTACGGGTAGCCTCTTGCCGGGCTTGGCCCTGACCGAAGCACCGATATTGCCAGGGTCCTTACCAAGAATATGTTTAAAGAAAAACACGATCGCGTTGAAGGCCTGATTCTGGGTATTGGCAGAAACCTTACGCTCTACAGCCAGATAGCTCATGAAATCCCTGATATCTTCATTGACCAGCTCATCGGCAGACTTGCCATCCAGAAACTTATAAAACATTCTCAACCAAGACAGATAAGCCTTTTCCGTACTGATTGCCCGATGCCGTAACCGTAACCCCCTTACCATTTCCTCCGCCAGATGTCGCCATGCCACAAATCTATCCATGTCTTTTCCTTGATCTGCTTCACGTTTTTTCTGACTCTGATAAAAAAGGTACAGCCGAAGGGCTTCTTCTGCCTGCGAAACCTGCCAGTCCTCATAGTTCCTTTCCAACGATGACAGATATTGTGAGATCATCTCATCACTGATGATCATTTCAGGGCCTGAAATAAAACCATGAAAAGAAGCGTATTTATTTATCCAGTTCAGAAAATACGGGCATTTTTTCTCGGAAATGAGGCCGCGGCCAAGGACAAACGTCTTAAAATCTTCCATAATTTAGTATGTCATTTTTTGTGATTTATAATTCATAGACGAATTATTGTGCGCGCACAATAACTCC
>JBDLIW010000143.1:0-4071 GCA_039714695.1 Thermodesulfobacteriota bacterium
CTCTTTTTGTGGTTTGGGTATTCGGCTGGGTTATTGGCCCTTTGCTTAATGACCATATTCCGATCTACAATCAGATTATGACAATTGCCGATGAAAGGGATATCGATACATCCGCTTACATGTATGAAGAGAACGCCGGCTCTTATGATGCTGAATATTACCTGCGGGATTCTTTTTTACACTCCGGCCGGGATGATTACGGCCCTACTTTACCTTTCTTCGCCGGCATGGCCCTCTGCTTTATCATCCTGGGGCTTGGCTGGCGCTATATTCTCTGACCGCGCTTCATCCTTTTAGCATTCCATTGCCACCTGGTGGCGGTAAAATGTTTTTTACAGACTTCCGATTTATTCCGTTTCGGGGTTTAATACACCGCTGACTCCAGGAGTCAGAATTCTTAGTACAGAACTACGAACAACATTAACTATCTTCCAGTCTCTTTATGGCTTTGAGGCTCCTTACTTTCGATCTTACTTCAATTGATAAAGGGAAATATGGCCAGCAACGACGAAAAAAAGAAGTTCATTCTCGATTACGAAAGGAGATTTGCCGCCCAGCTTGGTCGTGCGATTATGGACAAACCCAAACTGAGCAGTTGGATGGTCCTTATCCCGTTTATCTTTATTTTCTACTTTCAGGATCTCAGCAAATACAAGACGGGGCGGCGGAAGTTTTCTGAAAGCTACCTGCACAGCAGGACAAAGGCTCTCCAGGAAGCAGAAGCGGCCCTTGCCGAACACCGGGAACATGATACCCTGGCCATCGCCGGGCAAGCCGAACTTTCTGCAAAGGCCCGGGAAAAATATGGTGAATTGCTGGCGGCATTGGTCGATCATTATTCATCTCTCCTGCAGGCCGATGGCGACAGTTATGAAGAGTTGCTGCAGGCGGCCTATGGCCGGAAAAAGAATTATCTTACCTATCTCGATCAATTGGCAACGATCGAAAAGGCTTTAAACAAGGCCCTGAAGCCGGATCTGGACGAGTCCGTCGAAGATGCAAAGGATATAGTCAGTGCCATCGAAAAGCATTCGGTGCTAATTCGCAGGACTGGTGCTAAAGAGCTTTTCACATGATGGCGTCGTAAAAACTACCCAAGGGGCATAGTAATCCGATCTCCTGCGTCCTAGCACTCTTGCGGATGCTCGACATACCGTGTATGTCTTCGCCTCCGCAAGACCACTAGCCCTTGTATATCGAAGTTTTTTTCGCCATCATTAACAGCATTATCTTATAAGCGGTGATCATGATTGTATTGGGTCTCCGCTATTGTCATTCACGCCAAGTTGTTTTATCCTTTTCTTCCACAACCCATCTGTTACAGCAAAAAACAATGATCTTTGGAGTTGTCGAAAAACGATGCTTTCGATCAGCACGAAAAGTAAATATGGACTGAGAGCAGTCCTTGCCCTGGCGGAAAACGAGGAGGGGGGGCTATTGCAGATCAGGGAGATAGCCCGGCTGAAGAATATACCCCGGCAGTATCTTGAGCAGATATTCAATCAGCTGGGTAAGGCCCAGGTAATTCGCAGTGTTCGCGGGAAAAACGGCGGCTATAAGCTGGCCAGACATCCCAGGGAGATTTTTGCCTCGGAAATTATCACCATCCTGGAGGGTGGTATAGAATTTGTTGCTGATCAGGACGAACAGGATGAAGTAATTGACGGATTCTTCCAGGCGGCCGAGGAGAAACTGCTTGATGCCTTTGCTGTCAGTCTTGAAGAGCTGGTCTCCAGGCAAAAGCTGTGCCGCAATGTTTTATCCTTTGATATATAGCAACCTTTCTTTTTCTCCTGCCTTCTTCTCAATATTCACTTCATTGTATCGTCAGAAGCCACGTCCTGTGGGCGTGGTCAGAGTCCGTTTGTTTTGCCATTATCTTTGGCATATCGCTGTGGTTCAAGGTTCAAAGGTTACGATATGCTGACGGTTTCTTGAGCTCGTTGAGAGTCATACCGACCTTCCGCTTTTAACCTTTGTCTTCGTCATTGATTTAGGGTTGGCTTTATCAATTCGTAGAAACCTTTGAACGCTGAACCAGGAACCCGAGCCCCTTTCAGGGGCAACCCAAAGCCCCGTCCTTTGGGCGGGGTTGTCTACAACTAGCGGCTACTTCCAGCCTTTCCGGCAATAGCTCCAATTAACTCTCTAGAGACTTTTTTCTTGACACTGCATTCTTTTATGCTTAAACTTGACTAAACTGATCAAGAAGGTCAGGTATAAAATATCAATCAAGACAGCACAAGGTGGAATCATGCAGGTATCGATAAATGGAGAACAGCGACAGATTGACAGTGAGGTACTGACGATCGCAACTTTGTTGGAGTTGGAAAAGGTAGAGTCGCCCGAAATGGTGTCGGTGCAGGTCAATGGAGATATTGTTGATCGTAAGCACTATCAGCAAACGAAGATCGGCGCAGGTGACGAGGTGGATTTTTTATACTTCATGGGCGGAGGATCCACCCCATGGTAAAGGGTTTTTCCACCATGGCCATTCATGGCCCTGCCTCGCTACGTGATTCAAAAGGGGCTTTGCGGACTCCGGTTTATGACAGTGTGGCCTTTGAACATGAAAGTGCTGACTCCCTCCGGCGGACATTTGAAGGGAAGAAGCTCGCCCATGCCTATAGCCGCATTTCAAATCCGACGGTAACCGATTTCGAACAGCGGGTGCAGTTGATTTCAGGAGGCGTCGGGGTTCTGGCCGTCTCCTCGGGAATGGCCGCCATCAGCAACATCATCCTGACGATTGGTGGAGCCGGAGCCAATATTGTTGCCTCAAAACATATGTTCGGCAATACCTTGTCCCTGCTAGAGCGAACCTTGAAGCCCTGGGGCCTTGAAGTCAAATATGTTTCGACCGATGATCCCCTTGAGATTGGTGAGGCGATTGATGAAAATACCAGTGCTGTATTTATTGAGACTATTACCAACCCGCAAATGGACGTACCGGACTGCCGGCAGATTTCTGAAATAGCCGCTGCCCATCAGGTGCCGCTGATCCTGGACAATACCCTGATGACCCCCTACCTCTTTAACTCTGGAGATCACGGGGTGAACATAGAGCTACTCTCCAGCACCAAATACATCTCCGGGGGCGCGACCTCGGTGGGTGGGGTCATTATCGATAACGGCAATTTTGATTGGCGCAACTCTCCTCGCTTAAAGGAACGGGCCCAAAAACAGGGATCGATGGCGTTAATTGCTGCCTTGCGGCAGGAGGTCTACCGCAACGTGGGGGCCTGTCTTGCTCCCCATAATGCCTACCTCCAGACCCTCGGCCTTGAAACCATGAGCCTACGGATTGAGAAAAGCTGCGCCAACACTCAGGCCCTGGCCGGTTATCTTGAAGCGCATCCCCGGATAAAAGGCGTCAACTATCCCGGGCTGATGAGTTCTCCCTATCACGAGATTGCCGACCGACAGTTCGGCGGCAGGTATGGAGGAGTACTCACTTTTGATCTGGAGACAGAACAGCAATGCTTTGCCTTTACAGATGCCTTGCAGCTGATCAGGCGGGCGACCAATATAAATGACAACAAAACCCTTGTCATTCACCCGTCCTCCACCATATTTGCTGAATATACGGATGAAGAGAAACTTGAAATGGGTGTTCGGCCGACAATGCTGCGGTTGTCGGTGGGTATCGAGGACCATGAAGATTTAATTGCAGACCTGGAAGAGGGGTTCAGAAAACCATGAGAGATTTTACTGCGGAACAACTGGAAAGATACAGCCGCCACATTCTCCTGCAGGACGTTGGAGTTGAGGGGCAGGCCAAGTTAATGGAGGCGAAAGTTCTGGTAGTCGGGGCGGGCGGCCTTGGGGCGCCGATTGCCCTTTATCTGGCTGCCGCCGGTATCGGCAAAATTGGCATTGTCGATGGCGATTGTGTCGACCTGTCAAATCTGCAGAGACAGGTTATTCATTTCGAGAAAGATATTAATACTCCGAAAGTGGAATCAGCCCGGGAGAAGATGTTGGCCATTAATCCTGAAATTGAGGTGGAAACATACCAGCAATGTCTCCGGGCCGATAATATTCGGGAGGTAATTCGCGGCTATGATTTCG
>JBDLIW010000144.1:0-4069 GCA_039714695.1 Thermodesulfobacteriota bacterium
CACCCAGCTCAATGCCCTCATAAAGTCGCTGGGCCAGGGTCATGGTCTTTTTTGCCGAAAACCTGAGCTTGCGGTTGGCCTCCATCTGCATGCTACTGGTGATAAACGGCGGGGCTGGGTTTCGTTTTTTCTTTTTCTTATCTACTTTGGCAACTGTAAAATCGGCCTCTTGCAGATCTTTGCATATCTGGTCCGCTGTGGCCTGATCTGCCACCAGACTCTTCTTGGTGCCGATGTTTTTCCCATCGATTTTTTCCAGTTTGGCAGTGAACGGCGGCGGTTGCTGCCCTTCAAGGCGGGTGATGATAGACCAGTATTCATCCGGCTTGAAAGCCTTGATGGCCTGGTCCCGTTCACAGATCATCCGGACGGCCACCGACTGCACCCGCCCGGCGGAAAGACCTCGGCGGACTTTTTCCCAGAGCAGAGGAGATATCTGATAGCCGACCAGTCGGTCGAGAATCCTCCTGGCCTGCTGGGCTTCGAATAACTTAATATTCAGGTCGGAAGATTCATCAATTGCCGCCAGAATTGCTTTTTTGGTCAGTTCGTGGAAAAGGGCGCGCTGTACCGGTTTTTTTGTTTTTTTGAGGCATTCGGCTATATGGTAGGCAATAGCCTCCCCCTCTCGGTCGGGATCCGGCGCCAGATATATCTTGTCGGCATTTTTGGCGGCGGCTTTCAGCTCGGTTATTATCTTGCTTTTACCCCTGATTGTTACATAGTTCGGCTCAAAATCATGATCAACATCGACTCCCAGGCTGCTGACGGGCAGATCACGGATATGGCCCACGGAAGCTTTGACGTTGAAGTCTTTCCCCAGGTATCTCTGGAGAGTTCTGGCTTTGGCTGGTGATTCTACTATGATCAGGGACTTGGCCATGATTTTACTCATTTTAATTATTGTTTTAGCTGATATTGCCTTCCCGGCAGAACTTCGCAAAAACCTTTCAGCTCCAGCATCAGCAGTAGTTCGTTAACCTTTTCAACCGATAATTCGCTGCCGACAATAACATCATCGACAGTTTTTGGGTAGACCTCAAGATGGTAAAGCACTATTTTTTCATCGGATGTCAGCTCTGCAGTATCCTTTTCAGAGAGGTCTTTTTTGCCGGGCTCAGAGTCCTGTGGGCTGTGGACCGATTGTACCTCACAGATAATATCATTCACATTGAGAACCAGCCTGGCGCCGGCCTGCAACCGGCGATGGGTGCATGTGCACTGGATGGCATCGGCCCGGCCCGGTACGGCGAAAACCTCTCTGCCCTGGTCAAGGGCCAGTTCGGCGGTGATCAATGAGCCGGATCTTTTGGCGGCCTCTACCACAACCACGCCAAGACTTAGACCACTGATAATTCTGTTGCGGGCAGGGAAGCGGAAACCGTCCGGCGGAGTTCCCATGGGATATTCGGAAACGATGGCGCCGCTTGCGGGGATACTCTCGAACAGGTCGCGATTTTGGGCTGGATAAACAATGTCCAGCCCACAGCCCAGAACAGCGATGGTTTTCCTGTCATTCGCCAGGGCGCCGCGGTGAGCCGCAGCATCAATTCCCAAGGCCAGGCCGCTGATCACCGACAGACCGGCGGCGGAAAGCTGCCGGCCCAGATCCCCGGCCATTTTCAGGCCATATGAACTGGCGGCCCTTGACCCGACAATTCCTATCCCGGGGGCGGAGAGAACCCCAGGGTTGCCCTTTACAAAAAGCAGGGTGGGTGGGTCCGGTATATTTCGCAGCCATTCGGGAAATGCTGCGCTGTCCCAACTGAGAATGTCTATGCCGGCCTTTTGGCATTTTTCGAGTTCCCGTTTTGCCTGGTCCCTGATGTCTGTCCGATTAATGGCGGCGGAAACCTTTTTCATCAGCCCGGGAGTGTTAGTCAGTTTAGACTTCGGAGCCCTGCAGACGGAAGCCGGATCACCATAAAGGTCAATCAGCTTCTTGCAGCCACCACTGCCCAGACCGGGGGTAAGATAGAGAGTCAACCAGTCTTCCAGAAAATCCATAATATCCCACGCCAGAGGTATATCGGTTGGTAATTTGCAGTCTATTCTCGCCAGAGAGCTGAACTGGTTTTATTGCCGGGGGGTCCAGGCGAGAGCAACAACACTAGCAAACAGGGGTCGGGAATGTCAATAATTCGTTACGGCATAATAATGGTTAGGTGAAATGACGAGCCGGGGGGGGCGAGATCAACCATCTTCTTCGAAACTTGATAAGGAATCCTTACGACTGGGGTGCTTCATCTTTTTGATGGCCTTGGCTTCGATCTGGCGAATTCTTTCCCTGGTCACCGAGAAATTTTTACCCACTTCCTCAAGGGTCAGATCTACTTCGGTGTCGAGGCCGAAACGCATTCTTAAGACGCTTTCCTCACGCGGGGTCAGGGTGGCCAGCACGTTGCTGAGGCTTTTCTGCAGGCTCGCCTGGATAGATGCTTCCTGAGGGGACAACGTTTCTTCATCTTCAATAAAATCGGCGAGAAAACTGTCTTCGCTGCTGCCGATCGGTGCATCAAGGGAAATGGGTTCTTTGGAAATTTTCAGGATGGTTTTAATCTTCTCCTCATCAATGTCCATTTCACAGGCAAGTTCAGCGGGCGAGGGTTCGTGCCCGGTTTCGCGCTGTAGTCTCTTCGAACATTTGATCAGGCGGTTGATGGTATCGATCATGTGGACCGGAATCCTGATGGTCCTGCCCTGGTCGGCGATGGCTCGGGTGATTCCCTGCCTGATCCACCAGGTGGCATAGGTGCTGAACTTGAAACCCCGCCGGTATTCAAACTTTCCCACAGCCTTCATCAGGCCGATATTGCCCTCTTGGACAAGATCCAGCAGTTGCAGGCCGCGATTGGCGTATTTTTTCGCCACGCTGACCACCAGCCTCAGGTTGGCCTGGACAAGGTAGTTTTTGGCCTGTTTGCAGGAGTCATCGCCCAGCTGTACTTTTTTGATAATCTGTTGGAGTGTTTCATAGTCCGTCCCGTGCTTGGCCTCGATCATCTGCAAGCGCATTTCGTCCGAAGATCTTCGGGCCGCCGCATTTTTCGGGTGGGATTCTTTATATCTGGCGGCCCTGTTCTGGGCCTCTTCCATTATTTTGGCCAGGCGGTGGATTTTTTCTACTATCTCATCGATGAATTTCTTCTGGATCCTGTCGTTCTGAAAGAGCCGAACAATCGAATTTTCATTTCGCTCAATGCGGATGGTGATCTGCATGAAGGTTGACTGGTCGATATCCTTTTCTCCCAGATCCCCCCGGAAGGCATTTGTTTCCCGGTGCAGGCGCGCGGCTTCCTTAACCTGCCAGATAAAACGATCTTTGATTTCCTTGATGGCTTTTGAGTCGGCATCGTTGGCGATGCCCCGGAGGACGGCTGAAATTGAAAGGCTGTCATCCTGAAGGTCGGCGGCAATCCTGTTCAGCACCACCAGGGAGACATAGGTGGGCATTATGGTGCTTTGCACCAGTTTTTCCCCTTTTTCGATCTGCTTGGCCAGTTCAACTTCCTGCTTGGAGGAAAGCAGGGAGACCGAGCCCATTTCCCGCAGATAGACTTTGACAGGATCGACGGCTTCCAGTTTGGCGAACTCGTTCTCATCGGCGCCTTTCATGGAGACTTTGCCGTCCGTCGCGGCGACTTCATCGCCGAGAATCGCCGTCAATTCGTCGATCGCATCTTCCAGGGAATCAAGATCCTCGTCGTCGGGCTCAACCTTGGCGTTATCAATTATGCCCGCAATCGAGTTTTTGCCGCCGGGATTTTTTTTATTGTTTTCGAGCTTGCTGCCTCTCACAAAACCTTCTCCATCACGTTGTTATGGGAAGTTGGGCTGTCAGTCAGCTTCTTTATCCAGTTCGTTTTTCTTGGCTATTAAGTCAAGGCAGAGATCGAAGTTTCCTGATTTCTGAGCTTCGTCGATCTGCCGGGTCAGTTTTTCCTGTAATGTTTTGCGGTGGTTGCTTCTCAGCCAGCTTAGCTTTTAATTTGGCTTTTTCAGCATCTAATGCAGCGCGCAGCTCATCCTTAATTTTTTGCTTAACCTGATCTTCTGCCTGCTTAGATAA
>JBDLIW010000145.1:0-4030 GCA_039714695.1 Thermodesulfobacteriota bacterium
CAGCGCGACATAGCATCGCGGGGTAAGGAGCAAAGCAGCAGCCTTCTCCGGGGACTGGTCCCCCGGGAAATGGTTGCTGTCTGCCTCGATCTTACTGATATCCCCGCCGATCGACCGGTCTGCAATATTTCAGCAAAAGAACGGAGGCGCCTCAGGACCTGGCTCAAGGATTTCCAACTGGAAGTAACCGGCTACAGACCGTTCGGAGAGGCAATTGTTACGGCTGGAGGAATAGATACCCGGGAAATTGACCCCAGGACCATGGAATCCAGGAAAACCAAGGGGCTCTTCATTGTTGGCGAGTTGCTGGATATTCAGGCTGATACCGGTGGCTACAATCTGCAGGCGGCATTTTCAACCGGCTGGCTGGCGGGACGGTGCGCCGCCTCAAAACCTTCTGAGCTGTAAGTCGCGGGTTCGAGCCATGCCCGGGTGGACCATGGTTGTTGGGTCCGAATATTTTTTGCTGAGTCCCCTTTATATAAACAACCAGCAAGCTATTTCATGCTTATCGAGAATTCTTCCCGGATAATTGTTTCGTCACCCTCTGAAAAGACAAATTTACATTTTCCCTCTATTGCATCGTGTAAACCGGGAAACTCATAGGTAGCAATATTATCGTAAGAGATCTCCATCTCCCGCCGGCTGATGTTTAACTCTTGGCCATCAGAGACGTATAGGGTGAGGTACGCTTTTTCAACTTCTCCACTGCCATTCGGGACGCAAGTTATCATCGTGTTGCCGTTGACCCCAGTCATGGTAGTCTGGATCTCTGTACAGTTTGCGCTGCCGGTCATCCCAACAATCATAGCAACCAAAAAAATGATAGATTTCATCCCATCTCCCTCCTTATTGATATTAAGTATCATTCTCGCATGTTTTATGCTTTCACAGACAAACGGTAGAGTCAACACAGATTCAAACATATAAAATATGTCTGATTATTCAGATGTCTTAATGGGCCAATATGTAATTGGCCCAGGGCCTGGTCCTCTCAACGCCGGTGTGGTGTAACGTAACGTTTTTAAAGGAATTTATCTGCTGGCTGGATTGTGGTCTGGTTGTGATATGTCGTGGGAAAACGACATGGAGCAGGATGTGGTGTTTTGTCGCAGGGTTAATATTATGTCGAGCCTATCCAACAATAAAAAAAGGGGCATCCTACTGTTGGATGCCCCTTTTGCTGCTTTATCAGTTACGGAAAGTATTATCTCATGCTGACAATAAACTCCTCGCGGGTAACCTTTATCTCTTCTTCCAGCATGATGATCTTGCATTTGCCTTCCACTAGATCGTAGGTCCCCGGCAGCACGTATGATGCGATGTTTTCGTAAGAGACCTCCATGGACTGGATGCCGGTTTCGAAGCTCACCCCGTTGGACACGTACAGGAAAACACGGGCCTTGGTGATATTCCCCCGGCTACTGATGGGTATGCAGGAAATAACGGTGTTGCCGTCATTCTCACTTACTGAGGTGTAAATCCCGGCCCCATAAGCATTAATGACCATCCCCAGAATCAAAGCAACCAACAGAACAATAGTCTTCATCGCCATTCCTCTCGTAAATACTGATTGTGACCATTTCATTAAAACGGCTGATTCGGCGTGTCATTTATATGGATGATTCCGATACCACTTTGTCATAGTGATTTTTTGCCCATGCAATAAGAGTCTCACACTGACATGTTGAAGTCAAGAAATATCTAGATGTGACGATATGTCGGAAGTGCAAGACATCTCTTTGCCCAGATATCTTGTGTTTGGCTCATATCGCCATGAGGTTAAATTTGGTCGATAACATGATGTAATTATTGGCAAATGGGTATGGTGCAAACGATAGGTTGTTTCTATCGTGTCGTCGGTAGACGATATCGGAGCGGACGGATTAAAAACATAAAAATTTAAATCAGGATTAATTACTGAATACTACTGTGTGGTATCGGTGGCAGGGTCATCTTCGGGGAGCGGCGGGATCAGTAAGCCGAAGGCCTTGCCCATCCGCCGGACCAGGTCAATAAAGCTGTTTGGCATGGGCATGTCGCGCTCTTCAATAAGAATTCCATTATCGCGGGCGAGTTGCAGCACCTTGCTGTCGTCAAGCTCTTCCATCTTGTCACAAAGTGCCTGCATCCGCAGGGCATCGGTGAGTGGTATTTGCATCTCCTCCAGCTGGGCAGCGACATTGCCGACTTCCCGGGCAATCAACTCACGATTTTCTTCGTTAAAAGAGGCGAAGGGTTCCTGGGTATTAGGGGTGGCGAAGATGGTGTTGACTATTGCCCCGGTAAGCATGGCCCGGGATTTCGCCTCCCGTTCAGGTTGTTTCTCGGCCAGGACGTCGCCCAGCTTTTTGAAGAAAATCATCTTGATAACTTCAACCCCTTCACGCATTACCGGGATCAGCTTGTTTTCGAAAGGTTGTTGCTCGGTCGTCATGGCGAAAGTGTCATCGTTATGGGTTATGGTGGTGGCGGTGTTCTGTGGACAGGCAAAGATTATCCTATTCGCAGCTTGCTGGCAAAATTATTTTGCCATTTATCCTGTAGGGCGTTTGTTTGCAACCAAAACCAGCAGGCCGGCCTGCTGGTCATACCCTTTGTGGGGCTCTTCGGGTTGCCGGGTCTTGGCGGGCGATTGGCGAAGGGTGGAGATGGTCTCCCTTACCTCAAAGCCGCAGTTAATCAGGGCGGTTTCTATCGGCTCCTTTTCATGGAACCTGGCGTGGCGATACAGGGGATGGCCCTTTCGGCCCTTATCGGCCAATTCTTTACCCCAACTGCTGTTGCCGGGAATTATGCCGAGGGCCAGATGCCCGCTGCTGCTCAGCACCCGTCGGCATTCCTTGAAAACCCGGGCGGGGTCTTGCAGAAAGCAAAGGGTAAAAAGGAGGAAGACGGTGCCGAATTGGTGGCCAGCAAAGGGCAGCTGTTCGCCTATTGCCCGGCAAACCTGAATTGCATTGTCTTTCGCCTTGACCAGGGGGGCGAAGGCTGGGTCAATGCCAAAAGAAATTCCCAGCCTGGTGGCAAACAAGCCCGGTCCGACGCCTATTTCGAGGCGAGGTTCGGCCAGTTCGGTCTCGATTGCCAACAGGGCGGACAACTCGCTGGCAAAAACCGGGTTGTCTGCAAACCAGTTTTCATATTCATCGGCTTGGTCCTGAAATGCTGCGGCTACTGTTTTCCAGTTCTGTTCAGGATTGCTCATATGGGCGGTATCCCGGAAGAGTTTGTTAAGTTGTCTTTTGTGATTATAATAGGTGGGTACTCAAAGCGGCGAGAAAAATTCCCTTTGAAGGAAAAAGAGATGACCATCCACAATGATTCGCGCTTTCAGAAATCTCTGGCAGACCCGGCAGAGTTTACCCTGACCCTGGAACTGGTGCCAAGTCGGGGCGGGCGGAGCACCGCTCTTTCCCGGGCGCTGGCCTGTGCCCGGGAGGTGGCCGCCGACGGCAGACTCTGCGCGGTCAGCATCACTGAGAATGCCGGTGGGCATCCTGCTCTCTCTCCGGAAGTCATGGGTCAGGAAATAAGCGAAATGGGGCTGGATGTTATCATCCATCTCTCCTGTAAAGATAAAAACCGCAACCAGATCGAGAGCCTTCTTTTTGCCTGGGACCGGATCGGCTTAAAGAACCTGCTGGTCATTGCCGGCGATTATCCCCAGCGCGGTTACCGGGGCCAGCCAAAACCGGTTTTTGACCTGGACACCATCCAGGCCCTGGATCTGATTGGCCGGCTGAACTGTGAACAGGGAAAAGTTGACCGCCGGAACCCTGCGGTAAAAGAGGTGGAGGCCACTTCTTTCTTTAAGGGAGTAGCTGTTTCGCCGTTCAAGTACCTGGAGTCCGAACTGTACATGCAGTATTACAAGCTCCACCGCAAGGCGGCAGCCGGAGCTGATTATGTGATCACCCAGGTTGGCTATGATGCCCGCAAGTTTCACGAGTTGCGCCAGTACATGCAGTTGAACGGTTTGGCCTTACCGGTTCTGGGCAATGTCTTTATTTCCACCCCCAAAGTGGTT
>JBDLIW010000146.1:0-4028 GCA_039714695.1 Thermodesulfobacteriota bacterium
GCCGGAGAATCAGGGAAATGGGGCTGGTCCCCGGGACCACGATAACTATCCAGGGCAGGGCGCCGTTGTACGACCCTGTTGCCTTAAGGGTAATGGGCGGCACTCTTACCTTGAGAAATAACGAAGCAGACTATATTGAAGTCGAAGTGCCACAGGACTGATCAGGTTTCTGTGATTGGGGCGGGTGACAGTTTTGCATAACATGAAAATAGCCTTGGCCGGCAATCCTAATGCCGGCAAAACTACCTTATTTAACAGGCTGACCGGTTCCCGCCAGCATGTCGGGAACTATCCCGGGGTGACGGTAGAAAAAAAGGAAGGTGTTTATCGCACCTCCACCGGCGGCCAGATGGACGTTATCGATCTGCCCGGCACCTATTCACTCACGGCTTACTCTGTCGAGGAAGTGGTGGCCCGGGACTACCTGATTCACGAAAAACCGGAAGTGGTGATTAATATCACCGATGCCGCCAATCTGGAAAGGCATCTATACCTTACCTGCCAGTTCCTGGAGTTGGGTGCGCCGGTGGTCATCGCCCTTAATATGATCGATGTGGCGCGTGATCGGGGGATTTCCATTAAGGCCGAGAAGCTGGCGGAGCTCCTGGGCGTGAGGATAGTTCCTATCTCTGCCAGGAGCGGCGAGGGGGTCGACAAGTTGATGGCGGTGGTTGAAGAGGTTGCCGCCGCCGCTAAAGAGCCGACCCCGGTCCAGATCTCCTACGGCGATGATATTGACGCTGCCATCCTTGAAATGACCGGCGATATCGAGGAACATTCATTCCTGACCGGTATCTATGAACCTCGCTGGCTGGCCTTGAAGTATCTCGAAAATGACCGGCAGATTTTTGAAAAAGGTCGGTTTTTCGCCAAGGAAAGGGGGCTTGAAGGGGTTGCGGACCGACTGGAGGCCCAGGTCGAAGAGGTGGCCGCCCACCTGATGTCCACCCTGGAGACCTATCCGGAGGCCATTGTCGCCGATCAGCGTTACGGCTACATCAAGTCAATCTTGCGCCAGGGCGTTGTCAGTCACACCTTTAATCAGGACCGGCTCTATACTTCCGACCGGATTGACCGGGTGGTTACCAACCGGATTTTCGGGCCCCTGATCATGCTGGCGGTCCTGCTTGGACTATATCATTTTACCTTCACCTATAGCGAAGTTCCCGTGGCCTGGATGGGTAATCTGTTCGACTGGCTGGCCGGGATTTTCGAGCAGCTTCTGCCGGAGGGGCACCTGAAATCGCTTTTGATCTCCGGGATCATTGACGGGGTTGGCGGGGTTCTGGGTTTTGTCCCCATGATCATGTTTATGTTCTTCGGGATTGCCATCCTCGAAGACTCCGGCTATCTGGCCCGGGTTGCCTTCATGATGGACAGGGTCTTCCGGATCTTCGGGCTGCACGGTAGTTCGGTCATGGCCTATATCATTTCAGGCGGCATTGCCGGCGGATGTGCGGTGCCCGGGGTGATGGCGACCAGGACTCTTCGTTCGCCCCGAGAGAGGATGGCAACCCTGCTCACCGCCCCCTTTATGAACTGCGGCGCCAAGCTGCCGGTTCTAGCCCTCTTGATCGGGACCTTCTTTTCCAAAAACCAGGCGGGGTTCATGTTCATGATGACCCTTTTGGCCTGGGTTGTGGCCCTGCTGGTGGCCAAGATTCTGCGCCTCACTGTCCTGAAAGGTGAGTCGACCCCTTTTGTCATGGAGTTGCCGCCTTACCGCCTCCCCACCTTCAGGGGGCTGGCGATCCACACCTGGGAAAAGACCTGGCAATATATCAGGAAAGCGGCAACCGTCATTCTGGGCGCCTCTATTCTTCTCTGGGCCTTGATGACTTTTCCGGGATTGCCCGCTGAAGAGCGCTCGGTTTTTGAGTCCCGGCGGCAGGAGATTGTTTCGGTTTATGAGGCCGTAAGCGGAGAGCCGTTTCAGGAAGAAAGCGCCAATCTTTCCCCCGAAATAAAACGTAAACTGGCCGAGATTGACGCGGCCCGGGCCGAAAAGGCCCTGCTTCATTCAATGGCGGGCCGCATCGGCAGTTCCCTGGAAACGGTCAGCTGGCTGGCCGGTTTCGACTGGCGGACCAATATCGCCCTAGTCGGCGGTTTTGCCGCGAAGGAGATAGTTATCTCCACCTTGGGCACTGCCTATTCCCTGGGGGAAGTTGATCCCGAGGAGGGGGGCTCACTGTCGCGGACCCTGGCGGCTGATCCCGGCTGGAATCCGGCCAAGGCCTTTAGCCTGATGTTATTTGTCATGTTCTATTCCCCATGTTTTGTGACGGTGGCTTGTATCATCAAAGAGGCCGGATCCTGGAAGTGGGGAGCTTTCTCCATGGCGTTTAATACGGCCTTTGCCATGCTGCTGGCAACGGCTGTTTATCAGTTTTGTAGATTATTGGGTCTCGGCGTCTGATACCTGAATTTTGCAACGCCATGGCCACCGCATCTTCCAGGAAACAGGCTCGGCGCTTAGACTGCTATTGCTCTTCGCCTACTTCCCGAAATCTGCGGCACCCCTGACGCTGCAAAATTCAGGTGATAAAAAAATCTGAGGACTTCTGATGGTTGAATTTCTTGAAAACTGGCTGGTCAATCAAGGGCTGACACCTGTGGCTGTCGAGATCGCGGTCAAGGGTGTGGTGGTCGTCTCAATTGTGCTGGCGGCAGTGCTGGCCGGCTGGGTCGCCAGAAAAGTCCTGATCCCCTTGTTGGAAAAAGCGGTGCGGAAAAGCAGTAATCAGTGGGACGACATCCTCATCGCGCACGGCTTTTTCCGGAAGCTGGGCACGTTGGTGCCGGTAGTGGTGGTAATTCTGGCGGCCGACCTGTTTTTCCCTGTCGAAGACCAGGCGGCCGAGGTTGTCAGGAGAGTGGCCCTGGCCTTGTTTATGCTGGGGGGCGCCAGGGTTCTGGTCAGTTTCCTGGGCGCGGCCATGCAGGTTTACGATTCACATGAAATTTCCCGGGACCGTTCGGTCAGGGGCTACCTTGATGTCCTGAAAATCGTCGTCTGGGTTCTGGCCGTCATTTTTACAGTTGCGGTCCTGGCCGACAAGTCGCCCTGGGGAATCATGAGTGTCTTCGGTGGCCTGACGGCAGTCCTGCTCTTGGTCTTTAAAGACACCATTCTCGGCTTTGTGGCCAGTTTGCAGCTTTCCGGCAACAATATGGCCCGGGTCGGTGACTGGATCGAGATGCCCAAATATGGCGCCGATGGCGATGTGATCGATGTTTCGATCCATACCGTCAAGGTCCAGAACTGGGACAAGACCATAACCACCATCCCCACCTATGCTCTGGTCTCAAGCTCTTTCAAGAACTGGCGGGGGATGTCCGAGTCCGGAGGCCGGCGGATCAAGCGGGCGATCCATATTGATATGAGTTCGATCCGCTTCTGCGACGAAGATATGCTGGAGCGCTTCGGCCGTTATGAGCTTCTCAAGGATTACCTGCAGGCCAGGCAGGAGGAGATTGAAAGCTATAACAAGCTATATAACATTGACACCACAGAGGATATCAACGGCCGCCGACAAACCAATATCGGCCTGTTCAGGGCATACGTTATTGCCTTCCTGAAAGCAAACCCCAATATCCATCACCAGATGACTTTCCTGGTCCGGCACCTGCAGTCGACTCCGCAGGGCTTGCCCCTGGAGATCTATGTTTTCAGCAACGATCAGGTCTGGGCCAACTATGAGGCGATCCAGGCCGATATCTTTGACCATCTGCTGGCCGCGATCCCGGAATTCGGCTTGAGGGTCTTCCAGTATCCGTCCGGGCACGACCTTTCTCCACCGGCGTCTGCGGATTTTATGTGGCCATAAGTACTATCCCGGGCAGAGGAGCTTGTCCCGTTAGCGACATTTATAGTTGATGAATCAGGGAAAGTAAGTTATAGAGATTCCTTCCATATCGCACCCGTAGCTCAGCTGGATAGAGTACCTGACTACGAATCAGGCGGTCGCCCGTTCGAATCGGGCCGGGTGCTCCAGAAATATCAAGGACTTAGCAGAAATGCTAAG
>JBDLIW010000147.1:0-4016 GCA_039714695.1 Thermodesulfobacteriota bacterium
CCAGGGCGCGTTTCAATTGCAGAAGATCGTAACTGCCGGTGTCGATGTTTTCCAGGTTGCTTTTAAGCACTTCCATGGCTCTTTCGATCATCTCGTGTTCGGCTATGAGAAAGTCGTCCCATCTGTCGTGCTGAATCATTTTTTATCCTCCGGACAATGTTGATTGAAATTTCTGTCAGCCGTTTTTATTGGCTGTCGTTAACTGGTAAGTTATTATTCAAGGTGAATCAGACCTGACACTTGTCGGTGATCTAGCTATTATAATGGCATAAAAGTTCATCCCGGTACATTGATTTGAGTCAAGAAAAAGCCGCTGGAATAAAAAACATGGATAGCAAAGATAAAAAGAAGGGTGAATGTGGTTGGCAGGGCCCGGATCATGCGGCGCCATACCCGGTCAGCCGTCTGGCTCCGCCGGTCAGTCTGGTGGAAATGGTCCGGGAGATTGAAGAGGCGGACAGGTTCACCGGCGCCAGGGTTAATGCCCAGCTCAAAGTGATCGCCGGCCAGATCGAAAATCTCCAGAACAAGGCGAGGGAGATAATGGCGGATGCCCGCCGGGAACAGGAACTGCACCGGGCGGATTGCGCTTTCAAGAAGATCCCCGGCCGGGTCTATCACCTGTACCTGCATGACGATGGCCGGAGCTATTTTTCAATGCTGTCGCCGAAGGACTGGGCCGGTAAGCCGCCCCACAGGTTCCAGGGCTCCTTCCGGCTGGGCAATGATATGACCTGGGCCGAGGAGTATTGTTCAGACTAAAGACGGCTCACTCGGATATCTCTGCCAGACGATCTTTCCGCAGGGCAAGGCAGGCCTCGCACCTTTCAACGCCCCGCTCGCTGCCTTTCTGGTCATAGTACATATGGTCAAGTTCCGTGGCCTCGATAGCCTTGCGCAAGTTGACCGCCTGCCCGGCGGGTGAAAAGCTGCGCCATTTCTCGATGGCATTCCTGGTTTCTTCTTCATTCTTCAGATGCATGACAAATTCCTTTTAGGGTTGATTGGTAAGGCCAAGCCTGTTTTCAGCAACTGGGCGGCTTTTTCCTGCCAGTCGGGGAAGAGTTGCAGATAGCGCCGCATATCGGGGGAGAATAGTTTGGAGAAGCGTAGCCTCTCGGGCTGTTCCGGCAGTTGGAGGCGCATGGCCCAGGCATGGAGGGTGTGGTTTTCGGCTCCGAGGGCATCGTAATCTTCTCCGGAAAGGTCCCGCTCCAGCCTTTTCAAAAAATACTTCCCGTCATGGCTGTAGATCTTGTCGCCGACCAGCGGATATCCCAAGTGGGCCAGGTGAGCCCTGATCTGGTGTCGGCGGCCGGTGAGAAGTTCAGCGAGAATCAGGGAATAGCCCTCGCGGGCCATGATCGTATGCAGGATGGTTCGGCATGTTTTACCGCCAGCATCTACGTGCATCCGGCAGCGCACCGGGCTGTCCGGCCGGGTCGTTAAAGGTGCGTCAACCTCAAGTCCATTTGCCTCCAGTTCTCCATGCACTACCGCTAAGTAGTATTTGCCGCTTACCAACTGGCCCATTTGTTTCTGGAATGCCCGGCAAGCCCCATTGCTTCTGGCACAGAGGATGAGGCCGCTTGTTTCCCGGTCGAGTCGGTGCAGGGGATGGATCTCCTGGTCGTAATGGCGGCGGAGGATATTAACGAAGGTGTTGTAAACGATCAACCCGGTGCGGTTTACCGGGGTGCCGGCCGGTTTACCGATCAGCAGCAGATCGGGAGTTTCCCGTACGGGCTCAATCTCGGTGCTTACCGCTGGTTCTCGATGGTCAACGGCCCGGTAAGTGAGAGTGTCGCCGGTACAGACCTTGCGGTCAGCTTCGACTTGCCCTCCGTTCAGCAGAATATTGCCGCTGCCGACAATCGTTCTCCACCGCTTAATATCATGATAAGGGAAGCGGGAGCCAAGCAGGTCGATAACCGGCAGGTTGTTTTCCGATTCGGTTATTGTGCAGTTAAAAGTCAGAGTATCCGGCATGGTGTTTTAAGGCTGAATGTTTATCAAAAAACGGGTTTTAAAAGTCCATTATACCATTGTTCAAGGATAGCGCCCTTGCCGGCATCGGCTTTTGTTGCCATTGCTGCCTGTGCCAGCACCGCCGGTGCGCGCTTTTTTTTGTTCCTTGAATATGATAGGATGATAAAACGCATGACAATTCAGCTAGAAAGAGACGTGGTATTCGCCTTGGGGGATCTGTGAAATTCGGGATCAGAAATAAAATAATTGCCGTGATCATGGGTCTGTCTCTGATGCTGGGTGGGCTGTTTGTTATTTCTTCGATGGTCAAACTGCGGACCAACATGAAGAAGATGGATGCGTTCCGGCAGCATGAAGCTCTTGTCATAGGTCGTTTTCTTGATACCTTCTTCGATCAGCACAATGACTTTTCAAGTGATCCATACGCGCAGCAGCTGATAGATCAGATCAAGATTTCCGACGATAACGTCAAAAGGCTTAGTATTCACGCCAGGGCCCCGAAAGGGGAAGGTCCCTCCGGTTATTGGTTTCTCGCCAGTACCAAACGAGAGAAAATTGGTCGGCCCTCCGATCCCGAGGACCTGGAAGCTATGCAAGGCGGCCAGGATATATACCTGACCGAGGCCACCAGTGAGGATAAAATAGAGGGAGAATATACCCTGGATCTTACCAGTCCTCTGCGGGACCTGGATAACAATATCATTGGCGTGGCAGGTATAACCTTATTGTATCTGGTCCATGCCGGTGATAACCCGGAGTACCGGTTTGAACATACCAAGGGCATGGCCAAGGCTATTGCCAATGCGCTCGATGCGGCCATCACTTCTGCAAAGATGCTTTCATGGAAGAGTCCCGCCCAAATTAAAATAGATGAGATAGTTCGTGAAGCCCCGTACATTTCACGGCTCAGCATTCACGCCAGAGCCCCGGAAGGAAAGAGTCCTTCCGGTTACTGGTTCCTTGCCAGCACGGCCCCGGAAAGGGTCGGCCAGCCCTCTGATCCTGAGGATATTGCGAGTATCAGCGAAGACCGGCACCGGATTCTGTTTGAGAAAGACGAGGCCGGTAACCGGTACATAGACGTTGCCTATCCGCTCCATGATGTTGACGGCAGGGCCCTTGCCACCGCGGGCATTACGATCGACCTGGGAGCTGAAGATTCGTTTCTGGCGATTGCCCGGGCGGAAGATTTCAAGGAAATGGCCATGTTCTTCCTGGGTATTCTAGGTGCCGGGGGAATTTTTTCCCTGTTGGTCAGCGCTTATTTTTCGCGGCTGATCATCGGTCCCGTCAGTGAATACGTGGACGCGGCCAAGGACATCGCCCGGGGAAATCTGGCCAGAAAAGTCGTTGTTACCTCGCAAGATGAGATCGGGGAATTGGCCGAGGTTTTTAACAGTATGGCAATGAGTCTGAAAAAAACCCACGAAAGCCTTGAGGAAAGGGCGGAGCAAAGAGCCAGGGAACTGTTTGCCAGTGAAGAGCGTTTTAAAGCACTTTTTGATGCGGCCGGTGATTGCATTTTTATCCTGGAGGTTCAGGAAGGCCGGGAGCCGGTGATCGTTGATCTGAATAAAGCTGCGTGTGATCTCTACGGTTACAGCAAGGAAGAAATGCTGGGGATGGGAACAAGCGAGATCTCCGATCCTGCCGAACTGGGGGAAGTGCAGAAACGGGCCGAAAAACTGCTTGCCGATGGCAGGGTGTCTTTTGTCGCCAGTCACAAAAAAAAGGACGGGTCAATATTCCCCATCGAAGTATCGGCCCGCTTAGTTGAAATTGATGACAAGAGCTTCGTGCTGGCTATCGGCCGTGATATTACCGAACAAAGGATACTTGAGGAGCAAATTCGCCATAGCCAGAAAATGAAGGCTCTGGGCACTCTGACCGGGGGCATTGCCCATGAGTTCAATAATATCATGACCGGGGTCATGGGCTTCGGTGAGATGCTGCAGCAAAAACTTGCAGAAGGCAGTGCCGAACGGAGATATGCCGACAGGATCATGAACTCGGCGGGCAGGGCGGCT
>JBDLIW010000148.1:0-4013 GCA_039714695.1 Thermodesulfobacteriota bacterium
GGAGGATGGTTATGATATCAGGACGATCCAGGATTTATTGGGCCACAAGGATGTCAAGACCACGATGATCTACACCCACGTGGCGGGTAAGAACATTACCGGGGTGAAAAGTCCGCTCGATAGTCTTTCTTAACTGACGGTTGTCTGTGTTTGTCTGCAACAAAAAAAGCCCGGGGCTGAACGCCGCAGGCTTTTTGTATTGCTGGGTCGGTGGTGAATGTTTGTCGGTTACTTGATCTTCTGCAGCCTCTTCTTGGCGGTGGCGGCTTCTTTGCTGTTCGGGTAGTCGTCGCTTAACTTATAGTAAACCAGTTTGGCGGTATCCAGGTCTTTCAGTTTTTCAAAGGCCAGACCCTGTTTCAAGAGGGCAGGGGGGGCTTTATTGTCTTTGGGATAGTCGGCGATGACCTTCTGGTATTCGAGGATTGCCAGCTCGTATTCCTTCTGGTTGTACAAGCTGTCGGCCATCCAGAACCTTGCTTTGGCGATCAAGCTGCCTTTGGGGTATTTATCGATATAATTGGTGAAGGCGGCGTATGCCTCCTGGAATTTTTTGGAGGCGAATGCCGCTACTCCTGAGTCGAAAAGTTGCTGGGCCGGATCTTTGCCGGCTGATTTCTTGCCGGCTTTTCCGGTGCCGGTTTTACTGACTTTCTTTTTGGCTTTATCTGGTTCAATTACGTGTGGTTTGCCTGCCTTTGCCCTGCGGGCTTTATCGGCGGCTTTTGCCTTTTCAGCAGCTTTCAGCCTGGCTTCATGGGCGGCTTTGGCGGCCTTTGCCGCAGCTTCCGTTGCCTTACGGGACTTCTCGGCAGCCAGGTTGGCGCTGGCTACCTTCTGGTCTTTAATGGTGGTCAGGATCTCTGCTAATTTCTGTTCATTGCCCTGCACCCGTTTTTCAAGATCGTTTATCTTCTCGCCGAATTCGTCATTCCCGGCCCTGAGATTTTCAATGGCATCGGTCAGGTCGTGGAACCTGGTGCTGAGGTTGTCCCGGTAATCAACGGCGTCTTCCTGTAATTTTTGGGTATTATGCGAGCTTTCTTCGATATCTCCCCTTAGGCGGAGAACCTCGGTTTTCAACTCGTCGAGGGTGTTGGCGGTGTTTGCCTGGTGTTTCTGGAGGGTTTCGACGGTGGCCTTGTTGGCGCGACTGGTTGTCTCTTCCTCAAGATCGTCAAAGCTCCGGTCAATGTTCTGGATTTTGCTGTTGACCGTTCTCATGCGCAGCTCAAGGGTTCTCAGATCCTGGGTGGTGGCAAAGCATTGGACCAGAAACGGGCAGAGAAGCGTGATCAGGAGCAACGATCGGTGTTTATTTATGTATTTCATATTCGGTACCTGTTATGGGTGTTTCGCAAGGCCTGCTGGCTTTGATTTGTCTAAGTAAATAGTTAAAATATATACTGAAACACAAAAAAAATCAGATTTAAAAAACAAACCGCAGAACAGCAGGATAATGAATGTTCAAGCAAGAATGAAAGACTACTGTGGTCTCTGGTTCTCACTTTCTAACCAATGTCATCTTACCTTTACTGTACAATTGTTCATTGATCATTGTTGCTTGTCAATCCGCTGGTCTGGGGGACCACTGGGGGAGTGATTCATTGCCGTCCCAGTCAAAAAGCACCCTGAGCCCGGCCCCGTTTCGGAAAATCGTACAGATTTTCTGCTCTTCGCCCCTTTTCCGGGAGAAAGTGATCTGCCTGCCGTCCGGTGACCAGCTGGGTGATTCATGATCACCCCAGCGCCGGGTTATCCTGGTTGGCCGGCCGCCCTCCGGCGGGATGGCGAAAATATGATATGTGCCCTCATGGTGACCGGAATAGGCGATGAGGTCACCCCGGGGTGACCAGGCCGGGCTGGTATTGTAGTTGCCCACGAAAGTGATGCGTCTGGTGTCCTTGGTCTCAAGGTCCATCACGTAGATCTGGGGGGTGCCGTTCCGGTCGGAAACAAAGACCAGGGATTTCCCGTCCGGAGACCAGGCCGGGGAGACGTTGATGCCCTTGTTTCTGGTCAGTCTTTCCAGGATATTGCCTTCCAGGTCGATCAGGTACAGGTCGGGGTTCTCTTCCGCGCTTAAGGTGATGACCATGGTTTTGCCGTCCGGTGCCCAGGCCGGGGCCATGTTCAGCCCTTTCCGCTGTGAGATCGGGGTGGTTATTTTGTCCTGGGACAGGTCGGTAAGGTAGAGGTTGGGGTTGCCGCGATGGTACGAGGTATAGGAGAGAGCCTTGCCGTCCGGGGTAAAACGAGGTGAGACGGCCAGCTTCTGGTGTTTGGTTATCTGGCGGAGGTTGTCTCCGAAGATATCAGTCAAATAGATTTCCTTTACGCCGTTCTTTTCGGAAACGAAGGCGATCTCGGTACGGCTGACCCCGGGCTCGCCGGTCATCTTTTTGACCACCAGGTCACTGAATTTGAGGAGCATCGTCCTGAGTTTGGTTGCCCCGCCCCGGTAGCGGCGGCCGAGAATCATGCGGCCCGTGGTGATATCGATCAGCCGGATTTCGATCAGTAGCTTGTTGTCTTTCTCGTGCCGGTATTTTCCGATCACTGTAAAGTCGGAGCCGACCACCAGCCAGTCGTGCTGCTGACTGCCGTCGTAGCTTGCGGGCGGGATAATTGAAATGAAGCCGTGGAACTCAAGTGCCTTGGAGAGGAGGGCGGCCATCTTGATGCCGGCCTGCTCTTTTTTGGCAGGATCATCCAGGTCGATAAAATATGGCACTGCGACCGGAACTTTCCGCAGCTCGGCGGAGGAGATATCTATCTCGATCCGGGCCCGGGCCTCGTTAGCGAACAGAAAGGGCAACAGCAAAACTGCCAGTAGGGTTATGAGCAGATTTTTCATTATATAATAAGGGGATATTTAGTTTAGATAGATGTTGATTGATTAGCCGAGACTACATTAACCCCCCGGGTGAAAAAGTCACGGCAATTTCTTCACTTTTCTGGCGTAAATCAAGAGGGAAGGGGGGCAGGGGCTGGGCGCTGTCAATGGCCTTCTGGACATACTGGTTAAAGCGCAGGCTTCTGGATCTTTTTTCAAAATGAGTATTGGTTACGGTCCCGTCCCTTTTGACCCTGAGGACAATCACCGCCCGGAGGTTTTCATCCCAGTTCTGCAGTTCCGGCAGTTGCCAGTGGGGGGAAATATGTTCGAAGAGGCGGGCCGTGTACCGGGCGCTTGCTGCAAGTTCACGCGGATCAACCTCGCCGCCGCCCGTTGCTCCCGACCCCGGTGCTTTTTCCCCGGTTGGCTGACCTTTGCGGACCTCTTTATCTATATTACTGGTGCTCTTGTACATTTCGGCAATTTTACTGGTCGCCTCTGCCGCGGCGTCTCGGGCCTCCTGTTCCGCTTTGGCTTCTTCCAATCCCAAGCGAATCTCTTCCATTTTCTGGTCCAGCAATTCCTGCTGCTTTTTCTGATACTCTTTTTCTTTCCTTTCCTGGGCCAGTTTTTCCCGGATCGGCGAGAGCGAAACTGCATCCGGTTTAACCGGTTTGGCAGCGACTACCGGCTTTTTCGTTACCGGTGGGGCGACTTTTACTTTTTTGCCCTGTTGTGGTGGCGAGGGCGCCGTTTCCATCACCTGATAGAGATCGACAGTATATACTTCGGGGATTTTTGTCGTGCTGGAGATGAGGAAGGGGGCCAGGGCAGAAATCAGCAAGGCGCCCAGGTGAACCGCCACGGTCAGGATCAGGGGGATTTTCCGGTAGCTGTCCCGATTGACCCCTTCCCAGTATCCCACAAAAGCATCATGGGCGGTCTGCCGATTGCATAATTGTTTCAGGTCGGCAAGAAAGATTGCCAGGTCGTTGAAGAAATCAGTGAAGCGGTCTTTCATTTTTTAGCTTGGTCATATTGCGGTTTGGTGATCATACCCAGTTTTTCGAAACCGGCATTTTTTACATCCGCCATGACCTTGATCACCTGTCCGTAGGCCACCCGTTTGTCCGCATTGAGAAAAACGGGGCGCTCTTTACCTTTTACCGCCAGT
>JBDLIW010000149.1:0-3997 GCA_039714695.1 Thermodesulfobacteriota bacterium
TGAAATAGTACTCGGCGACGTACAGCTCGTGGGCGGCCAGGAAATTTGTGGCCTTGATGATTAATGCTTCCGCCTCCTGGGTGTAAGGCGTATTGGGGTGGGTCCGAAGCAACCTTGCAAAAGATTTGATCGAATCATGGGCGCCGGTGGTTTCCCGGTCAACGGTATCCAGAGAGTTGTACTGGCAGCGGCCGATCTGGAAGATGACATAGGGAATCGCTTCGTTGGTCGGGTGGTTTTCCTCGAACGATTTGTATAGCTCAAGGGACTTGTCGTATTCCTTCATGTAGTAATAGCTGTCGGCGGACTTGAGTTCGGCCAGCAGGGAAAAACGGCTGAAGGGAAAGCGGTTTTTCAAGGTGGTAAAAGTATCCGCCGCCAGGAAATATTTACCGACCCGGTACTGCTCCAGCCCCTTTTTGGCAAGGTCCTCGGCGGGCATCTCTTCGGACGTTTGCATTGTGGCACAACTGCCTAGAAGTAACGCCATAACCATGATTGCCAGAGATCGAAGCGGCCATTTTTGTTTTGTTTTGTTCATGTGGTTATTAAGATCCTAACTCGGCCAGGTAATGTTCAGCGGCCATGGCGGCAACCGCCCCTTCGCCCGCCCCGTTCACAACCTGCCGGATGTTTTTATAGATTATATCTCCCGCCGCCATGACGCCCGGCAGGTTTGTCCGCATTTCACGATCGGTCAGGATGAATCCTTTATTCATCTTGAGCTGGTCGGCTGGCAGCATTTCATTGTTGGGAATGATGCCGATCAGGATGAACACCCCCTGGACTGCAAGTTTTGATTCCCGGCCATCTTTGTTCTGTAGCACCAGGCCCGTTACTTCCTTGTCGCCTTCAATCTCTTTCACCACCGAATTCCAGATAAATTCGATTTTGTCATTGGCGAAGGCTTTTTCCTGGACGATTTTGGTGGCCCGCAGTTCATCGCGCCGGTGGATAACGGAGACTTTTTTGGCGAACTTGGTCAGGTAAACTGCTTCCTGGATTGCGGTATTACCGCCACCGGCCACGGCGATCTCCAGATCACGATAAAAAGGACCATCACAGGTGGCGCAGTAGGAAACGCCTTTGCCGGCAAGCTCAAGTTCACCGGGAACCCCCAACTTGTTTGGCCTTGCACCGGTGGCGATGATCACGGCCTGGCTGGTCAGTTCACTGCCGTCGGCGAAGAATATTTTTTTCTCCGGCCCGGCGAGGTCCATTGAAACCACTTCGGCCCCGCTTCTGGTTTCCAGGTCGAACCTGGCCGCCTGTTTGGCCATTTTTTCCGCCAGATCGAACCCGGAAAGGCCATCGGGGAAACCGGGATAGTTGTCAATCCAGTCGGTGGTCAGCACCTGACCTCCGGCCACGCCTTTTTCAAGGAGTACCGTTTTGATCCGGGCCCTGGCGGCATAAAGTCCCGCGGTAAGACCGGTCGGCCCTCCCCCGATTATGACAAGTTGATAATCAGCCATTGGTAAATAATTAACCTGGAGTTTTACAAAAAAGAAAGCCCCCTATTATCACAGAGGGCTTGGTTTCTCTGGTAGCAGTTTTCTTAAAGCGCTTTATCAAGCATGGCGACAAGCTGGGTCTTGCCGACTGCGCCGGTAACCTGGTCGACAACATTGCCGCCCTTGAAAAGAATCAGGGTCGGGATGGCTCTGATGCCGAATTTACCGGGTGTTGCCGGATTTTCATCGACATTCATCTTGGCAATTACTGCTTTGCCGGCGTACTCGGCGGCCAGCTCTTCGACCATCGGACCGATTGCTTTACAGGGACCACACCACGGAGCCCAGAAATCTACCAGGCAGGGGGTGTCGGAGCCGATCGTTGCGTCAAAGTCGCTATCCGTCAATTGTTTCAGGTTTTCACCAGCCATTGAAATTCTCCATTATAATTTACTGTGATCAACATAATAAAATTCTGTTTGATAGGGATTATCTTACCTATGCCCATTGTCCATGGCAAGTCAATTTTCCGGATACTTTTGTTTGGATTTATTTTCCGGAATCAGACAGGAGCTTCGGCGGGGTGTGCTCCAAGTTGGCCAGAGAGTCCAGCAGTTTTTCCAGGCCCGGGAATGGCGGAACCTCTTCCCGGAGCGCGGTCAGGGTTTCCCTGGCTTTGGCGGCCATTTTTTCGGCCCCGTTTTGATTATGATTGGCCAGATGGATGTAGACGCCGGCCGCCCTTATCAATGCCTGGAGAATCAGCTTTCTGCTGCCGGCTGCCTTCATCCAGAGGGATTCAAGGATTTCGTGGGTTTCGAAGAACAATTCATGGTCCCAGAGAACCAGCGCCCGGTAGTAGTTGTCGTTTATTTTATTTTGCGAAATATGCTGTTTGGCGGCGTGGAACCCGGCCAACCGTTGCCGGATATAGTTCTCATAAACTGCCCCGGGATTTTCGGCTAAAAAATTCTCGGCCAGTTCTGCCACCGGGGTTAAATCCAGATCCGGGGCCAGCCGTTTGACGAAAGCTTTGCCCAGCTTGTTGCGGATGTCCCTGGCCAACCGGTCGTTTCTGGTATCGAAAAAATTATATTCGGCCATTTTCTTCCCTCTGCAGAGAGGCTTCAATTATACCGGTAGGTTCTGAAACCCGGTACCTTGACCTGACCAGCAGCAGGCCTCCGCCAATGATCAGCAACCCGCCGAGCCAGGCGGCTTGCTGGGGGGTCGCTCCCCAAAAAAAATAACCATAGAGGACCGATAAGACAACAGAAGAATAGCTGGCGGCCGCAACAACCGGGGCCCGGTCATGCCGGTAAGCTGAAGTCATCAGGATCTGACCGAGGCTGGCGAAAAGAGCCACCCCGAGGATCAGCAGCCACTGGTGGGTGGCAAGCATAACAAAGCCGGGGATAGACCAGAGCCCGGTGCCCAGGCCGGTGAGGACCGTGAAGTTAAAAACGATGACCATCGGCTGGTCTGTTCGGTTGAGTCTTCTGATCAGCATGTGGACTCCGGCTGAAAAGGCGGCGCCACCAAGGGCAACCATGGCGGCCAGTGACCAGGTTGTGGAGGGATTCATGATCAGGGTCACTCCGGCCAGACCGGTAAAGATAGCCAGCCAGGCGATGGGCGGCGATTTTTCCCTAAGAAATATCGGGGCCAGTAAGGCGACGATCAGGGGCTGGGTCCGCCCGATGAAGATGCAACTGGCCAGTTCCATGTGGGTCAGGGCGTAAAAAAAGCTGAACATGGCCATGACTCCCAGCAGGGTACGGGCCAGCAGAAGTTTGCGGGCCTGCACAACAAGTGGTTGGTGGCGGTAGAGCAGTACGGCCAGCAGGAACGGTGCGGCGATAGCACAACGCAGGAAGACCAGTTGGCTGATCGGCAACCCGGGGCCGATGGCCTTGATCATTGCCGCCATGGTTGCAAAGCTGGCCGAAGCCAGTAACATTAGGATTATGCCCATGAAATTATAAAATTGTGAGTATTTATATATCCTTTGATTGCGCAATATCTCTTTTGCGTCAATTTGGAGGACTATAGTTTCAGGTAGTCAGAAGACAGTATTCAGCACTCAGAATAATAAACCTAAACCGTTATCCCATATCCCATATTCTGACTACTGACTTCTGAATTCAAATATGATTAACTTGACGGCATTGATTAAGAACAGTTTGTCAGAGTATGTCAAAACCATCATGGATTCTTATTAGTGAATAATTTCAGTGACGAGGAATTACAGGAAGTCATCGGTGATTTCCTGGAAAAGGGGTTGGCGGAAAACATTGTTGCCATGTTCAAGAAGGAACCGGAACTCCACCGGCTGACCGGTGACTTGCTCAAGGATGAGCGCTTCATGGTCAGAATGGGGGTGGCGGTCCTTTACGAGCGATTGGTTGAAGGCATGGGATTGGTTGAATGTCAGTCCTTCTTCCTCCAGCATGGATATCCTTTACTCACACCATGAACTTTGAACTGTTGATTCCACATAACATATTTAGCATTTTTGTACAATACTTCATTGTAAACCTACT
>JBDLIW010000150.1:0-3977 GCA_039714695.1 Thermodesulfobacteriota bacterium
CCGTGGGATTCTGGTGGCAGCGGGCATCGTTTTTCAGATGAGCACCTGCTCCTCGATCCCTATGCCAAAGCTCTTACCGGCAGTTCTGATTGGGGAGATCTTTATCGGCGCCAGGGCGACAACTCTCCGCCGGACACCTTTCGCCGCCGCTGCTGTCTGGTCGATGACGATTTTGACTGGGAAGGAGACCGGCCCCTGAATCTGCCCTTGCAGGATTCAATCATCTATGAAATGCATGTTCGGGGGTTTACCCGCCATTCATCTTCCGGTGTTGCCCGGCCGGGCACCTATTTGGGACTGGTTGAAAAAATCCCTTACTTGCAGGAATTGGGAATTACTGCTGTTGAGCTGCTGCCGGTTACCGAATTCAACGAAAATGAAAACCTTAATCGCAATCCCGTCACCGGCGAACAGCTGAAAAACTTCTGGGGATACAGTTCCCTTTCTTTTTTCGCCCCCAAGGCCTCTTACGCCGTCAATGGTCGCAACGGCAAGCAGGTCAGGGAGTTTAAAGAAATGGTCAAGGCCCTGCATAAGGCCGGGATAGAGGTGATTCTCGATATTGTTTTCAACCATACGGCCGAGGGCGGTGCTGACGGCCCGGTTTTTTGTTTTCGCGGCCTGGACAATACCATTTATTACATGCTCGATCCCGAAACCTCTTCTTACCTGAACTTTTCCGGATGCGGTAATACCCTGAACTGCAACCATCCCCTGGTTCGAAAACTGATCATTGACTGTTTGCGTTACTGGGTGATCGAAATGCACGTGGACGGCTTCCGATTCGATCTGGCCTCCATCCTGGGCCGGGATTCTGATGGTACCGTCCTGGAAAACCCGCCGATGATTGAGAAGATCGCCGAAGATCCAATATTGGCCAATACCAAGATCATTGCCGAGGCCTGGGACGCGGCTGGACTATATCAGGTCGGCTCTTTCTCAAGCCATCCGCGTTGGGCCGAGTGGAATGGTCATTTTCGCGACGATATCAGGGCTCTTATGAGCGGTTTCGGCTCAGTCGGGGCAGCGGCTACCAGGATAAGCGGCAGCGCCGATCTGTATGAAGAAGATGAAAAAGCTCCATCGAACAGCATTAATTTTATAACCAGTCATGATGGATTTACCCTTTACGACCTGGTCAGCTACGACCATAAACATAACGAGGCAAATGGTGAAGGAAATAGAGACGGCAGTGATTTAACTCATAGTTGGAATAGCGGTGTTGAAGGTGAAACCGATGATCCCGGGATCAGGTCTTTAAGGTTCAGGCGGATCAGGACTCTGGCCGTGATTTTATTTCTTTCCCAGGGTACGCCTATGTTTGTGGCTGGAGATGAGTTCGGACGAACCCAGCTTGGCAGCAACAACCCTTATTGCCAGGATAATGAAATAAGCTGGTTGAACTGGGAGATGGCAGAAACCAATAAGGACCTGTTGCGTTTTTTCCAACACCTGATTGCCCTCAGGATGAATCATCCAATATTTAGAAGGGCTGATTTTTTTCCGAGAAGCGGACTTGAACCAGATCTCCATGAGATACATTGGCAAGCTCTACAGGCTGGAGAGCCTGATTGGTCCCCAGACTGCCGGACTCTGGGTTTTATGCTTGATTGCCTGGCGGTGCCCGACTGTGGTGGTGATGATTTCTTTATCATGCTGAACAGCTCCCTTGACCCCGTTCCTGTCGAGATCCCGGAACCGTCACCTGGTCGATGTTGGCACCTGCTGGCTGATACTGGAGCTCAGGCGCCTGATGATATTTATCAGGAAGATGAGGCTCCTTTATTCTCCGGGCAACAGTATGATCTTATGGGGATGGCAGCGCTGGTTCTGATCTCGAAGCCATGCAGGGATTGAAGTGTTGCCGAGAGTTCGGTTAAGCTGGACAGCGCTAAGAAAACACCAGGTGTCTGACGTGACGAGCAGAAATTTCGAAAAATTATTGCTGGTCGGTGACTCGATGATCGAGTTTTTCGACTGGCAGGAGCGGTTCCCGGATCACCAGGTGCATAACCTCGGCCGCTCGGGTGAGTCGGTTGAGGAGCTGAGGGCCAGAGCCCCGCAGATTGTCGAACGTTTTACCGCCCCGGATCTGGTGCTGGTCATGATCGGCACCAATAACGTGGCCATGGGAAACTTCACCTTTCTGTCGGCCTATGAAGATATTCTGGAGACCTTCCAGGAGGCATATCCCGATGCTGTTATCGTCGTCAACAGTCTTCTGCCAATGGAACTCGGCTATCTTGCTCTCGAAACCGTGCCAAGGGTTAATTCATCATTAAAAAGCATGGCGGTAGGTTGCGGGGCGATCTATTTAGATTCCTGGACGGCCATGGTCGATAAAACCGGGCGGGTCCGTGAAGATATTCTGGAAGATGAAGTTCATCTTACCAACCAGGGTTATCAGGTCTGGGCGGCGGAGCTGGAGAAACTGCTTGCTGGTCTAGTACCCTGCAACACATAAAGTATCGCGAGATTGCGTAGGAATTTGGCGCATCAACAAGGCGCAACTTCTGTTTCATAGCAGCGCTACGCAACGGAAGTTGCAACACAGCTGGTGCGTTAAATAACAAGCAGGTAACGTAGACTCCGGGATGCGTTGGTTTAGGTTTTACAGGGTACTAGTTATTTGATGAAAGAGCAGCAGTAGTCGGTAACAGTCTTTATCTTCAGAGAGAATTTCGAATCAGCCGGAACCTCAAATGATTCACCGCCCTCAATGGTCTGCCAGTCACTGTCCGGCAGCTTAACCTCCAGGTTCCCGGTCATTATCTCCATAATTTCCTTGGCGGCGGTATTAAATTCATATTCGCCCGGCAGCATGACGCCGAGGGTTTTGCTCGAACCATCATCGAAACGGATGGTTCTGCTGGTTACCTTACCATCAAAATAGACATTGGCTTTTTTGACCACTGTTATATTGTTGAATTCAGACATGTTCGACCCTTAGTTTTTATTTGTTAAGTCCTTGAAATCATTTCTTATCTTCCCGAGACCCTCTTTGTATTTCTTAGCGTCGCCATACTCCATGAATTTATTATAGCGTGAATGGATGTTGCCGACCCGCCTGGCGTGCTTTATCGGGCACCAGTACTGTTCTGTCCGGGCAGCGATTTCCTGAACATAGGCGATCACGCCGGAGAAATAGCCGCAATATACACAGTTTATTTTTTCTATCACATTAAGATATGCGAGGGAGTGGCGATCGATGATGATATATTCGCTACGTTTTACTTTCGGAATCCGGTAAAGGGTGAAGCTGATGGCCTGGAAAACCGAAAGAACCAGATCCATAAAAAGGGCCGGCGGCAGACAGGCCCAGATAAACGGCACAGAGACAATATTACGGACTTTGGAGTGCCACAGGTAGGTGTGGATATGGGTGACAAGGGCCTTGTGCTGGCGCCGCGCTGCTTTTTCGAAGCGGACCTTCTTGCCCCTTATTATGTAGTAATATTCCTCCTGTTTTTTCTGGATCTCTTCGTATAGCTCTTTTTCAAGAAGCTTGATCTGCTCAAGGAGATCCTGCAGGTTTTTCATAGTATTTTCCGGGCTGAAGTTGTTTGATCGACGGCAAACTCCCACTCTACTCCGATGCCATCTTAAACAACAGAATTAAAGTTATGCGGCAAGATCTCATGGCGGGAAATTACAATTTTGTAATTTATATAAAATGACAAAATTGTAATTTGTTGATATGGTAGCTTTAAGAATCGACGAGAAGCAGTACCTCCCAGCAGTGTTCAAGCGGGCAAAGGCATGAGTCACCTTGGCTGTCTCTACGAAATAACCAATGCTCTTACTTCATCGACCACGGCTCGTGGTTCGGTTTCCCTGGTAATGTCAATCCTTGCCGCTAACACTAATCTGACCGGTGGCAACGTTGTTTTTCTGGCTCCGGCTACAGGGCAGCCCGAAAATTCGGCGGATATGCCGGCTGACGGGTTGAAGGCAGGGATTGTTCGGCGGGTGTTGTC
>JBDLIW010000151.1:0-3937 GCA_039714695.1 Thermodesulfobacteriota bacterium
ATAGCCGTTATCACCCTGGCGGATGCGGGCATGTTCCAGCTTGCGGTTGAATTTACCCTGCTGGTCGATTACCCCGGCCTCCAGCAGTTCGGACACTATGCTGATCAAACCGGAGCCGCAGATGCCGCACGGTTTGGTGCGGTCGATGGTGATGATCATCGGGTCAAGGGTTTCCGGGTGGATATGAAAATTTTCGATGGCGCCGGTATTGGCCCGCATACCGTGTTTGATGCCGCCCCCTTCGAAGGCCGGGCCGGCGGAACAGGCGGCGCAGACCATCCACTCCTCGTTGCCGACCACGATCTCCCCGTTGGTGCCGATATCAATGAACAGGGTGAGTTCCTTGCTTTTGTGCATCTGACAGGAATGGACCCCGGCAACGATATCACCACCGACATAGCTGGCAATCGAGGGGTAGAGAAAGAGGCGCACCGAGGGATGGGCGTAGACTCCGATGGACGCGGCCCTGGTCAGCGGCATTTGGCTGCAGGTCGGGACATACGGGGATTCCCGGAGGTATTTGGGGTTTACCGCCAGCAGCAGTTGACCCATGATCGTGTTCCCCGCCGCCATGATATAACTGATATCGCTGGGGCTGATGATCACCTGCCGGCAGACCGATTCTATTACCTTGTTGATGGTGCGAATCACCTGTTTCTGGAGATCTTTCAGTCCGTCTGCTTTCTGGGAATAGATAATCCTGGAGATTACGTCTTCACCGTATCTGATCTGATCATTATAGCCGGAGGCTTCGGCCAGGACTTTACCGCTGTTCAAATCAAGCAGCATGCCGCAGACCGTCGTGGTGCCGATGTCCACCGCCAGGCCGTAAAGGCGATCGGTGGTGTCGCCCGGTTCGACGGCAATGATCCGGTCCGGCTCTTCGCTCCTCTTGCCACGCAGCATGATGACCGTCACCTCCCAATCCGCTTCCGGCAGGTTGAGGGGAAGTTCCTGGAGCAGCTGGGGATGGTCATAGGTGGGTTCTGCGCAATCGTAGCAGCCCTTGCGGATGGCCCGCAGTAACCTCTGCAGGTCGGGAACATTGTCATCCAGCGAAGGGGGGGTGAGTTTTAAAAATCTTTTTTCCACCGGCGGATCGAGTTGCCACTGGCCAACCAGGTCAGACATGGATCGGGCCGAAATGGCGCGGGTGGTTTTCGGTTTCCTCTTCAGGGCCTGGCCGTCTTTTTTGGTTTCTTCCGGAACCGAGACCACCAGGTCGCCTTTTACCGAAGTCTGGCAGGCCAGGCGAAAGCCGTCACTATCGGCCGGGGGGCCCGAGGCTGCGGCCTCCCCTTCTTCTATCTTGCATTTGCACTTACCGCAAACACCGTCCCCACCGCAATAGGCATGAATATATACGCCGGCGTTGGCGGCGGCGGCCAGCAGATTTTCGTCGTCTTCAACCGTGATTTTGACATCATCCGGCAGGAAATGTACTTCGCGGGTCATTTGCAGATTCTCCAAATATTTTATCAGCCTCGTCAAGAAAGTGATGATAAGAGGCGATCAGATCACGTAAACCGGCGTAACCGGAACGTTTATAATTAACATAATTGCTGGATAACGGAAATAAACAATGTGGCCGGCGGTTTGTAAACCGGCACGGCAAGGTCAGTCTTTATCTTTGCACCGGGAGGAGATACGGTTAATATACAAGCCGGAAATTGACCGGTAACCTTGAATCTGATGAAAAAAGGTATTGAATAAATGGCTGGAAACATCGAAACTCCCGGTGGTCTGAACCTTCAGGGCGCAGGTTTTATTCAGATTGATGTCAGGCTTGGCGAGACAGAGCAGAACCTGGCGGCAGTGAAAAAGGCGCTGGCGGATCTTGCCCCTTCTCCCGCTTCGATTATTGTCCTGCCGGAACTTTGGGCGGCCGGCTTTGATTATCAGCGGCTGGCCGAACACGCTGCCCGGACCCCCCAAATTCTGGAGGCTCTTCAGGAACAGGCGAGGCTGTATGACATATATCTCGCGGGATCTCTGCCGGAAAAAGACACAACGAGTTACCGGTCGATTATATACAACACCCTTTATATTACAGGGCCGGCCGGGACTATCGGCTCTATTCGCAAGCAGCAGCTTTTTGCGCCGATGGCTGAAGACCGGTATTTCACGGCCGGGACAGATACTGAACCTGTTCAGGCCGGATCAGATTTGCTTGGCGGGGTTGTCTGTTTTGATCTTCGCTTTCCTGACTTGATCCGCAACCAGGCGGCCAAGGGGGCATTGCTCCTGGCGGTCAGCGCCCAGTGGCCGGCAGCCCGCCGCGACCACTGGCGAACCCTTCTTCAGGCCAGGGCCATTGAGAACCAGATATTCGTAATCGGCTGTAATCGCTGCGGGACTACGGATGATACCGAGTTCGGTGGTCATTCGATGATCGTGGCTCCTGATGGGACGGTGCTGGCCGAGGCGGCGGATCGCCCGGAGCACACCCTGGTTCCACTTGATTCCGAGCTGCTTGCCCGCACCCGGAAACTTTTCACCACCGTTGCGGTTAATCCCTACAACTCGGGCGATCGGAACAAGATCAGGGACCTGACCGATCTTAAAGGGGTTGTTGAGAAATATCACCAGCTGGGCCGCCGGGTGGTATTCACCAACGGTTGTTTCGACATCCTCCACCAGGGACATGTCACCTACCTTGAAGAAGCGCGGCGGTTGGGAGATTGTCTGGTCGTTGGCCTGAACAGTGATCTCTCGGTCAAATCGATCAAGGGCCCCACCCGGCCGATGAATGATGAACGGTCAAGGGCCAGGGTTCTGGCCGCCCTTGGTTGCGTGGATCATGTGGTGCTGTTTTCTGAGGATACGCCCCTCAAGGTGATTACTGAAGTGATGCCTGATGTGCTGGTCAAAGGCGGTGACTGGCCGGTGGATAAAATTGTCGGGGCCGAAGAGGTTATGGCGGCTGGCGGCGGAGTCCTGAGCATCCCCCTGGTCGGGGATTTTTCGACGACGGCACTGATCGATCGTATTCAGCGAAAGAAGGAGTAGATCAATACCGGTTTCAGCAGTTGCCCGGGCACAACTCCGACCAGCCCTCTGGCAGACTCTCCGGTTGCAGACCAAGCTTCTCAGCGAAGCTTTTCAGTTCTGCCCGGCCACAGTTAACTGATGAGGAGCGGTTGTTTTGCACAACATCGACAACTTCATTTTTAATGAACAATATCAACAGATTGGATGTCTCTTTTCTCAGTGGTTCCACCGAGAAATTTTCCCTACGGCAGAACAATTCCATTCTCTGCCAGTTGGCAATGCATCGGGCCAGTCCCCGATAGATTCCTTTATCGCGATTTTCCGGGTCAAGATCCCGTTTGACAATTTCCCGATATCGTTCTACAGCCATCTTTTTCAGTTCCAGCGTCTCTTCAAGGGATAAGGTAACTCCAGGTCCTTCGGGGTCGCAGGAGAGGAAAAAAAGGGAACCGTGCAGGGCAACTTCGGGGATTTCACCGGAATGCCTGACTATCAACAGTTCATCGTGAAAATCAGCACTATACGGATCTGCTTGGGTCACCGGTTCTTTCCTGATTTGTGGTGGGGAGCTGGTAGTGGCTGAGGGGTTTGCAGGGCATACTGGAGCCAGCGGCGACGATGCTCTTCTTCTTCATTAAAAACAGGCCTTGCCGCTTTTCTCCCACCGTCCGGGTTTGTCGGCAAATTCAGGGATTGTTCAGGTCGCACAATCGACACAGGCCCTCGCTTCCGGCAGCAGTTTCAGGCGGGCCAGCGAAATTGGATCACCGCAACTGATACATATGCCGAAATCCGGTTGATCTATTTTGGCCTGGGCATGCTCCAGTAGAACCAGCCTGCTTTTTGCATCACTTAACTTGGCTTCACTGATCTTTCGGGAACTGATGGCATCCATTCGCGAGATGCGCCCGATGGCATTATCCGGCTCGACCGGTCCCGTTTGCTG
>JBDLIW010000152.1:0-3905 GCA_039714695.1 Thermodesulfobacteriota bacterium
GCCATAACCTATGCCCGGGAGAACAAGGTTCCCTTCTTCGGGATCTGTCTGGGCATGCAGCTGGCCGTCGTCGAATTTGCCCGTAATGTCGTGGGCTGGAAAGATGCGGATAGTAATGAGTTTGATCTGGAGACCTCCCATCCGGTCATCTATCTGATGAAAGAGTGGTTTGATTATCGGACCGATCAGATTCAGGTCAGGGATGAATCGTCCGAGATCGGGGGGACCCTGCGTCTGGGGGCCAATCCCTGCAACTTGATCAAGAAAACCTTTGCCGCCGCCGCTTATGGCGCCAAGGAAATTTCCGAGCGGCACCGTCACCGCTACGAGTTCAACCCCAAGTTCCGCGAAGAATTAGAAAAAAAAGGCTTGGTGATCAGCGGGGTTTCCCCTGATAATAACTTAGTGGAGATTGTCGAGGTGAAAGACCATCCCTGGTTTCTGGGTTGCCAGTTCCATCCGGAATTCAAGTCTCAGCCTTTAAATCCCCATCCCCTGTTCCGTGAGTTCATCAAGGCCTCACTTAAGTATTCGGGGGAATAAAACTTGGGCTCGCCGACGGGTTCGGCGGCTTCCAGAAAACTTCTGTGACCGAACAGGAGGAGATTATGGACATAGTAAAAATTGATGACTATTTTGAGGTCGGCCCCGGTCGACCTTTTTTATTGATGGCCGGGCCCTGTGCCCTCGAGTCCGAGGAGTTGGCTCTGGAAGTGGCCGGACGCCTGAAAGAGATCTGTGACCGGCTGGGCATCTCGTATGTTTTCAAGGCCTCGTTCGACAAGGCCAATCGGACTTCGCTGGATTCGTTCCGCGGTCCCGGCCTGGGCAAAGGCCTGGAAGTACTGGCTCGGGTCCGTGAGGCTGTCGGGGTGCCGGTGGTATCCGACATCCATGAGGTCAGCCAGGTTGAACCGGCGGCCGAGGTCCTGGATGTTCTGCAGATTCCCGCCTTCCTCAGCCGCCAGACGGATCTGCTGGTCGCCGCTGGAAAATCCGGTAAGCCGGTCAGTCTCAAAAAGGGGCAGTTCCTTTCCCCCTGGGACATGAAGCATGCGGTGAGCAAGGTCAAGTGGAGCGGCAACCGCAACCTGCTCCTGGTGGAGCGCGGCGCCATGCTTGGTTATAATAATCTGGTGGTGGATATGCGCTCGTTTCCGGTAATGCGCTCCATGGGCTGTCCGGTGATCTATGATGCCACCCATAGCGTCCAGTTGCCGGGCGGCGCCGGAGGCAGTTCCGGCGGCCAGCGCGAGTTTATCCCGCCTCTGACCAGGGCGGCGGTTGCGGCTGGTATTGACGGGATTTTTATGGAAGTTCATCCCGATCCGGCCAGTGCCCTCTGCGACGGACCCAACTCCTGGCCCCTCGACAAAATTGAGCCCCTGCTGAAATGTCTGCTCACTATTCATAAATGTTCCGGTCCCTGTATTGAGGCAGTGTGAGATGGATGGCGACAATTGCGGTTCCGGTACCAAGGGATATCCGTCCGATTGCGAAGTGACCCAAGGGCTGCGTGAGAAGTCCGAGTCCAGGCGGGGAGGGCAGCGGAGCTATGCCTGGAAGGCCAACCAGGGAAGGGCTGCCGGAATCAGGCTACTACTGCTCGATGTCGACGGGGTCCTGACCGACGGTTCGATTATCTTCCTGCCGGACGGGGTTGAAACCAAGGCTTTCAGTACCAGGGATGGCCTGGGTATCAGGCTGCTCCAGGAGGCCGGGGTTGAAGTAGGGATAATTACGGCCCGCACCTCGGAAGTTGTCCAGCGGAGGGCCGAAAACCTTGGCATCACTTGTCTTTACCAGGGTGCCGGTGCCAAACGGGAAGTATATGAAAGGATCATTGGTGAAAAGGGCCTGGACCCCGGACAGGTGGCATATATGGGGGACGACTGGCTTGATCTGCCGGTTATGACCAGGGTCGGCTTTGCCGCAACGGTGGCCGATGGAGCCCCTGAGGTTTGTGAGATTGCCCATTATGTGACAGAGAAACCGGGCGGCAAAGGCGCGGTGCGTGAGGTCTGCGACCTGATCATTGAGGTCCAGGGCAGCCATGGAAAACTCCTGAAACAGTATCTGGAAGATGAAAGTTAAGAGAAATCTGCTCTGGCAATTACCGCTCCTGATTATTGTCACCGGGCCTCTCTGGTGGTCACCGGTCGGTGATCTGCTGGGGCCGCGTGGCAACTTTGAAAATACGGGCGGCGCAAAGATCAGCCGGCAAAGTTTTACCATGGAGAGAGTGGTTCTTACCCAGAATCGGGGTGGTCACGACGAACTGGTTATCAAGGCCGATAAGGTCAACAGCGGTATCCATGAGGACCTTGTCCATTTGGAAGGGATTGAGGCCAGAATGCAGGGGCGTGATGGCCGACCTTCAGTGTTGAGGGGCGGAGAAGCTTTTTACCATGCCGGGCAACAGATTGTTACCGTTCTTGACAATGTGCGGCTCAAGACCCCGGACGGCAGGGAAATGAGGACCGAGGCCCTACGCTACCTGACGAAATTTCGGAAATTGAAAACAGCTGAAGATGTCTGGCTTGGCAGCGAAAAAATCCAGATTGAAGGCGGCAACTTTTTCTATGACCTGGATGACGGAGATTTTCGCGTTGGCGGTAGAGTTAGCGTCGACTTCTTCTAACCCGGGTGTTTCACGGGCCGATATAACCAACTCTCCTTCGTCATCGGCCTCCTTGCGTATAAATATACAGCAAGAAGGCCTCTTCCTCGGATAGTCGGCCATCTCGGCCCGTGAAACACCCGGGTGCCAGTGAAAAAACCAATTATTACCAGTGGTTATCTCTGTAGGAACGTTTGCTATTTCATGGAGAATTTGATGACGGTTAAAGATATTGAACTTAGGGATCGGATAATCCTGGCCCTGGATGTGGAAAATTCCGACCAGGCCAAAGAACTTGTGAAACGGACGGAATCGCATCTCGGTTTTTATAAAGTTGGTCTGCAGCTCTTCATGTCCAGCTGGTTCGAAATGGTGGACTGGTTGGTGGACCGTAACCACAAGGTGATGCTGGATCTGAAATTCTTTGATATCCCTGAAACCGTCAAGCTGGCGGTGGCCCAGATCAGCGAAAGGGGGGTGTCGCTGGCGACTATTCATGGCAATGACGCCATTATTCGGGCAGCCCTGGAAACAAAAGGGGATCTTAAGCTGTTGGCGGTTACGGTTCTGACCAGTTTTGATGAGAGTGATCTCCGGGAGATGGGCATGACCGGCTCTATTGAAGATCTGGTCTTGTATCGGGCCAAGCGAGCCTTAGCGCTGGGTTGTGATGGGGTGGTTTCATCTGGGCTGGAGGCGGCCAGGCTGCGCCGGAACCTAGGTAATAAACTGTTGCTGGTAACGCCCGGCATTCGGCCTGGCGCCAATGTCATGGATGACAGTGATGACCAGACCAGGATCATGACTGCCGGCCGGGCCCTGGTCAACGGAGCTGACCATGTGGTGGTTGGTCGGCCGATCAGTAGAGCGGCTGACCCGATTGCCGTGATAGAGGGGATGCAGGCGGATATTTCCAGGTCTCTGGGGTGATCCGCAGGGAGACGTCTTTCGACGGCTCCATCAAAAGATATACGGAATAAACATCTTGGTTTTTCTCATATACTGCCCATAGGCGGTGCCGAAATAGAGATCGTTTTCGCGCTCCTCCTTCTTGGCGGTAGCGATCAGAAACAGACTGGAGATCAGGGCGATCACGGCCGTGGCAACGCTGATGTGTTTCAATAGGGCCCCCCAGGTCAGGAGCAGCAGGGAACTGTACATCGGATGCCGGATATACTTGTAAATGCCGGCGGTAACAATTTTGCCGGTGTTCTCAAAAGTAAAATTTTCCGGGTTAATGTCGGCCGCCCGTTTTCCTCCCAGCTTGCGCAGTTGCAAAAAACCC
>JBDLIW010000153.1:0-3898 GCA_039714695.1 Thermodesulfobacteriota bacterium
AGTTTCACGACCAGATCGGCATGAACCACGTCGTGGACATCATGATCGACGGCTACGTTGGCAACATGACCGGCCGCAACGGCACCACCAAAGACGCCCATCACGTCGAGACCGTAGTCGCCAACAACGACCGCTTCGACGGCCACACCTACGTCATGGGTTGACCGGGCTTGAATTTTCAGCCGGGATCCCCGGCACCATTGGCGGGGCGGTGATAATGAATGCCGGAGCCTGGGGGAAGGAAATAAAGGATGTGCTGGCCAAGATGAGCTGGCTGGAAAACGGCATAATCAAAAGCTGCCCGCGGGATGAGCTGGCTTTTAATTACCGGCGGTTGGAATGCTCTCCTGAAACGGTTGTGCTGACGGCAACCTTTGCTCTGGTCGAGGGTGACAGCGCTGGAATAAAACATCAATGCCGTGAATATATAGAGGCCCGGCGGACGAAGCAGCCGCTTGGTACACCAAATGGAGGGTCTTTTTTCAGGAATCCGGCAGGGGTGGCCGCCGGCAGGCTCATCGAGGAAGCGGGCCTGAAGGGCACGAAGGTCGGAGGGGCGGAGGTCTCCCTGGTTCATGCCAACTTTATAGTTAACAGCGGCGGGGCCAAGGCTGACGACGTGATCGGCTTGATGAGGATGGTCCAGGAAAAAGTTAAAGAGGTGCATGGCATCTGGCTGGAGCCGGAAGTCAGGATCCTTGGTCATCTCCCGGGACAGACCGTAGATGCGTAATCACCGGCGAAGGTATTATCGATACCAGCGGCAGCCCCAGTCAACGAATGGGCGTAAAATATTGGCGAAGTTCGTGGCGGTACTGGTTGTTTTGTTGGCGGCCGGAGGCCTGTGCCTCATGGGCTACAAGGGGTTGGCCCAGTCTGATTTTTTCCAGGTTGCCGAGATAGAGATAGAAGGCTGTCAGCGTTTAAGCAAGGAAGAAGTTCTTGAGTTAAGCGGGGTCGATATCCATTCGAATCTGGTGGGGCTTGATCGCCGGATGCTGAGAGAAAGACTTGCGGACCATGCCTGGATAAAAAAAGTCAGCCTTGATATTGAATGGTCGGGTCGGTTCACCATCAGGATAGTAGAAAGGGAACCGGTAGCTCTGGTCAACGTCAACGGCTATCTTCATTATATCGATCGGGGTGCTGAGGTTTTTGCCGCAGTGGGGCCTGGCGATGAAACCGATTTCCCGATCATCACCGGTCTGGCCGGAGATGACCGGGAGCAGGAGGATAACACCCCGCTGGCTGAGGCGCTGCTGTTGATTAAATATGCCGGTAAAACAAAGAGTTCCAGCTTGCCCCTGCAGAATATTTCCGAGATCAGTATCAGTAACGATGATCTCCGGGTCTTCCTGGTGGACAGACCTTTTCCTATCCACCTGGGCAGGAACCGGATATATGAAAAGTACAAGCGGCTGAGCAAAGTGCTTTACTGGCTATACAAGCGGAAGGAATTCAACCGAGTCGCCTATATTCATGTTGATTATCTGGCGGACAAAGTTCTAGTCGGTAGAGAGACGGGATAAAAAATAAAACCAGGCTGCCGGATTTACCGGCGGTTAACAGGGTTCCGGAGTTGATAATGGTACAGGATGAGCGTGGGGAACTGATTTGCGGGCTTGATATCGGCACGACCAAGATCTGTGCCGTGGTCGGGGAAGCCAGGGGCGGGGAGATTGACATCATCGGAGTTGGTATTCATCCTTCCGATGGTCTGCGCCGCGGTGTGGTGGTGAATATTGAAAGCACAGTCGAATCCATTCGGGGGGCAATTAACGATGCCTCGAAGATGGCCGGCTGTGATATATCCCACGTTTTTGTCGGGATCGCCGGCAGTCATATCAAGGGATTTAACAGCAATGGCCTGGTGCCGGTGCGGGGCCAGGAGATCATCCAGGATGATATTGATCGGGTAATAGATGCCGCCAGCGCTGTGCACATCCCGACGGATCAGGAAGTTCTCCATGTCATCCCGCAGGAATATACCGTTGATGATCAGGACGGCATCCAGTATCCGCTTGGCATGACCGGGGTCAGGCTGGAAGCCGACGTCCATATCGTCACCGGCCAGGTGGCGGCGGTGCAGAATATTGTTAAGTGCTGCAACAAGGCGGGCCTGGAGGTTTGCGATGTTGTCCTTGAACCAATTGCCTCTGCGGAGGCGGTTCTGAGCAAGGAAGAAATGGAACTCGGCATAGGACTGCTTGATATCGGTGGCGGCACTTCGGATCTGGCGGTTTTCTCCGACGGCACCATCAAGCACACCTTTGTGCTCGGGATAGGCGGCCATAACCTGACCAACGATCTGTCGATTGGCTTGCGAACTCCCCTGAAAGAAGCTGAGGTGCTGAAAGAGAAATATGGTTCGGCCCTGGCCGGAATGATTGACCGGGACAAGGCTATGGAGGTGCCCAGTGTCGGCGGCCGTCCTCCGCGGCGCCTCTCAAGGCGGGTGATGGGTGAAATCCTCGAACCCAGGGTCGAGGAAATGTTTTCCCTGGTCAAGCAGCAACTGGAAGAGTCCTCTTTTGGTGGCGCAATTAACGCCGGCCTGGTCCTGACCGGCGGGACGTCCCTTTTGGCCAATATGGTTGATCTCGCCGAACAGATCTTTGATGCGCCGGTCCGAATCGGCTATCCGCGCAAGGTTGGCGGCATGGCCGATATGGTGAGTACGCCGCAGTTTTCCACGAGTATCGGGCTGATCTTTTTCGGGATGAAGCACGAAACCTGCCATCGATTCAGTGAAACAGAAGGGGGGATTTTCAGCCGGCTTCTCGGGCGAATGAAGGACTGGTTCGACGGTTCCTTTTAAAAACAGCCGAACGTGTTGGAATATTTAGAAAAAATGTCTAGAAGAAGAATATAGTTTGGAGTATAAGTCTTAAATAAGATTGACTTTGTTGATCTTCCTGACCAGAGAGGTTTTGATGTCTTTTGAATTTGCCGATAACGATTCCCGTGCCAAGATCAAAGTGATTGGGGTTGGTGGTGGCGGTGGTAATGCCATAAACACCATGGAGGGGAAGGATATTCGCGGTGTTGAGTTTATTGCCGCCAATACCGACGTGCAGGCATTGGAGAACTCCCGGGCGGACATCCGGCTGCAGCTGGGGCCGGACCTTGCCAAGGGTCTTGGTGCCGGCGCCGACCCCGAAAGAGGCCGGGAGGCGGCCGAGGAGAGTGTCGAAGAAATCAAAAGTGTTATCGGTCAGTGCGATATGGTTTTTGTCACGGCCGGACTCGGCGGTGGGACCGGCACCGGCGCCGCCCCGGTTGTGGCCAGGGTTAGTAAAGAACTTGGCGCCCTGACGGTGGCGGTGGTTACCAAGCCCTTCACCTTTGAGGGGCGGAGCCGCATGAAAAATGCCAACAAAGGCTGGGAAATGCTCAAAAAGCATGTCGATACCATCATCACCATCCCCAACGACAGGCTGTTATCCCTTTCCGGCAAGGGCGGCAAATTTATCGACGGGATGAAAATTGCTGACGATGTTCTGGTCCAGGCTGTTAAAGGCATCACCGATACCATTAATCTGCCGGGATACATCAATCCGGACTTTGCCGATGTCAAGGCGATCATGAACGAGATGGGCCCAGCCCTGATGGGGGCCGGGATAGGGGTTGGTGATAATCGCGGCAGTGAGGCAATCAGCATGGCCATTGCCAGCCCTCTCCTACAGGATATATGCATAGACGGCGCCAAAGGGGTGCTGGTCAATATTTCCTCCCGTGAAGAATTGCTGAGTATGTCCGAGGTTACCGAAGTTACCGGGATAATCCAGGAAGAAGTCCACGAGGAAGCCAATATAATCATGGGCGTAACTTTCGATGAGGGGTTGGGTGAAGCCCTGCGGGTGACGGTTATTGCCACGGGAATTAACACCGAAGCAGA
>JBDLIW010000154.1:0-3893 GCA_039714695.1 Thermodesulfobacteriota bacterium
GTCTTGCGCTTATCTGCTGCGTAAGAAGTAGTTCCATCGTATTTGGTCTTCAACACTATGAGGGAATTCAGGAATCAGTATCCAGAATCCAGAAGAAAAAAGCTATAACATTACATAAAAGATACTTCTATTCTGAATCCTGACTCCTGTATTCTGACTCCTGACACCCCGCTGCTCTGCGGCAGGATGATTCATTCTGAACATCCCCTTCATTTCTGAGCGATATGCCTGCAGAAATCCAGACCAGGCATATCAGTCAACAATGGAAATTTATTTTGCCGGCAGGGTAAAAAGACGCTGGCCCATCTCCTGGTCCAGGGCAAAAAGACCGCTGGTATCCTTGCCGATCAGTTTCAGCTTGTCTAGCACCGCGCCGACGTTGTCTTCTTCCTCGACCTGCTCGGAAACAAACCACTGGAGAAAAATATTGGTGGCGTGGTCCCGTTCATCAAGGGCCTGGTCGACCAGATCGTTGATCAAGCCGGTCACCTTCTGCTCATGCTTCAGGGTGGCCTGGATAACATCGGTGGCTGATTTCCAATCGCTCGGCGGCTTGGCAATGGCATCGAGCAACACCCGGCCACCCCTTTCATTGACAAATTTAAAAAGTTTCATCGCATGAAACATCTCTTCCTGGGCCTGCTGGTTCATCCAGTTGGCAAAGCCGGCCAGACCGGCCTGGCCGAACCAGGCCGACATCGACAGATACATATAGGAAGAGTAGATCTCGGCATTGATCTGGCCGTTTATGGCCTTTTCCATTTTTTTGCTCAGCATTATTTACTCCATAGACCGTGAAGGTTGCAGTATTCGCGGGCCTTGACATTAGCGGCGTCAATGGGGAAAAATGCCTCGGCAGTCCCGCCCGGCTGCAAATACTCACGGTAGATCTTGTCACCGGCGATCACTTCGATCCACTCGATATAATGACTCTCTTCCATGGGATGAGCCACCGATCCAATCGTCACCTTGAAACCGCCGTCAACCTTTTCAACCACCGGTACATGCTTTTCCTTGGCGGCATCGGTGGTGTTCTCGGTAAAAAGCTTCATCTCTTCACCACAGCAAACCAGATCGCCGGTACCCTCGTGCAGACCTTCCACAATGTTGCCGCATAGATCACATTTGTATACTTCCATTCTTTTGGCCATTTCACTTCTCCTTTTGTTTGGTTACCAGTTTTCCGACTTAACCTCGTAGTAGGACTGGGGATGATCGCAGGCCGGGCATGTTTCCGGGGCCGTATCACCCTGATGGACGTAGCCGCATTTTCGGCATTTCCATTTGATCTTGCTGTCTTTGCTAAAAACCTTACCATTATCAATGTTGGCTGCCATGGCCAGGTAGCGGGCCTCGTGCATCGCCTCGGCGACCGCGATGGCCATCATTACCTCGGCGATCTCGGTAAAACCCTCTTCCCGGGCAATCTTGGCAAACTCCGGGTACATGATCTGGTTCTCGTAATTCTCGCCGGCCGCAGCCGCCCGCAGATTCTCGACGGTAGTACCGATCACCCCGGCCGGAAATGAGGCGGTTATCTCTGCCTCACCACCTTCCAGGAATTTGAACAATCTCTTGGCATGGGCCCTTTCATGCTCGGCGGTCTCTTCAAAGATTCCCGAGATCTGTTCATAACCTTCCTTCTTGGCCTGCTTGGCAAAAAAACTGTACCGGTTGCGGGCCTGTGACTCACCGGCAAAGGCGGTCAGGATATTTTTTTCGGTTTTAGTTCCTTTTAATGTTCCCATTGTCTTAACCTCTCTTTTTTGATTTATCTCTATTTGTTTTGTTCTTTGCCCGGTTAAAAAGCTGCGCCATGGATGGCATTATTGAGCCATTCCTTGAGGGGCTGGTTAAGCGGATGAACCCCAACACCTGGCCGATAGCCATCATCCTTCGCTGCCTGGTGAAAAAGGTCTGTGGGCACCTCAATCTTGGCTATCTCCTCAACCTCTTCCACACTCCTTCGTAAAAGGGTCACGACAGGAGGATCCTCTTCCCAGTCGTAAAGAACGAAATAGACTGACTCCTGGTCGGAACTGCTGACAAAATCATGTCCCCGGGTCCAGCTGGAACCCCATTCGAGGTACATCTCAATAGCCTTGTCCGGGGTCATCTCCCAGTTGATCTCGTTGACCAGCTGGCGATTCTTTTTAAGTTCCCTGATATTCAACATGCGCCACCTCCATTGTTAACAGGTGATGCCTAGCTCTTTCCCTTTAAAGCCTCTCAGACTTTCCAGAAATCCTCTTTTCCCGCCCCACATTTCGGGCAGACCCAATCATCAGAAATATCGGCAAAAGCTGTGCCTGCTTCAACTCCGTTTTCATAATCACCTTCTGCCGGGTCATAAACGTAACCACAGGGGCATTCATATTTGTCCATTTTAATTCTCCGTTATTCGTTATGTTTACTTAAATAATCCGCCACTCCTTCAGCGGTAGGCTTCATGGCTTCTTCACCAGGCTTCCAGTTGGCCGGACAGACCTCGCCGTACTTCTCGGTGAACTGCAGGGCATCAAGGATTCGAATCGCCTCCTCGACACTACGCCCCAAGGGCAGATCGTTAATCAGCTGGTGACGGACGATCCCTTCTTTGTCGACCAGGAACAGGCCGCGCAATGAAATACCATCAGCCAATAATACACCATAAGCCTCGGAAATAGATTTATCCAGGTCTGCAACCAGGGGAAAACCGATATTGCCGATCCCGCCGCTCTGAACCGGAGTGTTCTTCCAGGCCAGATGAGTAAAGTGAGAATCAACCGACACTCCGATTAACTCGCAGTTTCTCTGCTTAAACTCTTCCCGAGCCTTATCGAAGGCCAGGATCTCAGAGGGACAAACAAAGGTGAAATCCAGAGGATAAAAGAACAAGAGCACATATTTCCCTCTGTAAGAAGACAGGCTCAACTCTTCAAAACCACCGTTTTCCATAACGGCCTGGGCTTTAAAATCAGGAGCTTCCTTGGTTACCAGTACAGTCATTTAATAAACCTCCACTTAATTGTTGTAAATTAACTTGCGTCCCATTTCCCGGTCCGGCAGTGCGCCTCTTTTTCCTCTTCCGCTTTTTTGCGAAGTTTATAGGCACAATCCTGCAGCACACCATAAAGGAGACGGCAGCCGTCATCTTCTGCCGCACCCTGACCGTCATCGGCCAGGATGATCATCTCCCGGGATAGTTCCAGAACTCTTTTGATACACTCGTTGTATTGCTTCATAGTCCTTATTCTATGGCAACAGCTGTGCCATTGTGAAATATCTTTTTAGTTTTTTGATAATTTTTAATTAATTCGATAGGTTAACAACAACAACTCCACACAGCCATCTTGCAGATAAACTGCCGGCCGGTGTCTCACCCACAACAACAACGAGACACTGCCATACATGCTATTATTGCACTAACTGCTTATGTTCGTCGTGCATTAAGAGAACAAAGGGGTAAATGGAGCAGCGGTGTCTCAATATCGACACCAAGAGACACAATGTCACAACGAGACACATCGAGACACCGCACGAGAACCTTGAACTTTTGGAAATTAAAACTTCCCATAAAACAGACCTTTTACTTGCCGGACATTATCAGAAAATTATAATTGAATGCTTCGCGGAGTTTATACCCTCTAGGGGCACAAGTGCTCTTTGGGTGCTCGCAGATAGCGTAGACTTCGATGACTTGCTTGGCAATTAATCAGAGGTTCCTTGAGTTTGTACGCCGCGAAGCGGTGGCGAATTTTTTAGAAGTTTCCGGGATTAGCACTCAAGAAACGATAAAGGGTGGCCCGCCCGACTCCCAATACCTTGGCAGCCTGCAGCCGGTTATTGTCCGTCTGGATCAGGGCCTGGCGGACCAATTCCACTGTCAACTTGCGCCTTTTCTTACCGGCCGC
>JBDLIW010000155.1:0-3868 GCA_039714695.1 Thermodesulfobacteriota bacterium
GACAAGTCAACCCTTGAGATCGTTGATACGGCCAAAAGGACCGGCGCCAGTATTGCTGGACCCATCCCGTTGCCGACTACGATCAATAAATATTGCGTGCTCAAGTCGCCACATGTTGACAAGAAATCAAGGGAGCAGTTTGAGATGAGGACTCATCGTCGTCTGCTCGACATTCTTGAGCCCACTCAGCAGACCATCGATGCTTTGATGAAATTGCAGTTGTCTGCCGGTGTTGATGTAGAAATCAAGCTGTAAACTTAAACTATCGGTTAAGAAAATGCCTAATACAATGGGAATAATGGGGAAGAAGGTCGGTATGACCCGGATCTATTCAGAAGACGGGGCATCAATTCCGGTGACCGCTATTGAAGCCGGACCTTGTGTTGTTCTCCAGAAGAAATCTGTCGCCAGCGACGGTTATAATGCTATCCAGGTTGGTTTTGACAGCAAGAAAGACTCTCGCACCAATAAGCCTGAGGCCGGTCATTTCAAAGCTGCCGGTAAAGGTAGCTTCTATCATGTCATGGAGTTCAGGGTTGACGATGTCGATCAGTATGAACTGGGTCAGGAGATTGTAGCTGCCGACCTTTTCAATATCGGAGACCTGGTGGATGTGAGCGGCACCAGTAAGGGCCGCGGCTTCCAGGGCGTAATGAAAAGACATGGCTTCCGGGGCGGTAACAAAACCCATGGTTCCATGTTCCACAGGGCGCCTGGTTCCATTGGTTGCAGTGCCTGGCCGGCCAGGGTTGTCAAGGGCAAGAAAATGCCCGGTCGCATGGGCAATGACCTGGTGACCAAAAAGAACGTCATTGTAGTTGATATCCGTCCTGAAGATAATGTCCTGCTGCTCAAGGGTTGTCTCCCGGGTGCCAAGCAGGGGCTGTTGAAAATTTGTATCAAATAGCCTTAGTTATAACCAGAAACCAACTTAACTCAGTGTCCATCACTTGTTGGGGGTAGCATTAAAATGTCAGTTGCAGAAGTAAAAAACATAAAAAACGAAAAGGCCGGCGATGTGGAATTGAACGATTCCATCTTCGGAGTTGAGGTCAAAGAGCACATTATCCATGACATCGTCAGGATGCAGCGTGCCAGCCGTCGGGCGGGTAATGCCAGCACCAAAACCCGGGCCGAGGTCAGGGGCGGCGGAGCCAAGCCATGGCGGCAGAAAGGTACCGGGCGTGCTCGGGCCGGAACCAGGAATTCTCCCCTCTGGCGTGGCGGCGGCACTGTTTTTGGACCCAAGCCGCGCGATTTCAGTTACAGATTGCCTCGCAAGGTCAGGAAACTAGGGATTCGTATGGCCCTAAGTTCCAGACTGGCCGAAGAGAATCTTGTGGTCCTTGATGTCTTTCAGATGGAGGAGATCAAGACCGGGAATTTCGTTAAGATCATGAATGCTCTGGAGCTTGACAATGCGTTGATCGTCATCCCCGGAGCCGATGAGAAGCTTGAGAAATCTTCCCGCAATGTTCCGGGATATAAAGTGATGGCCACTGCCGGACTCAATGTCTATGACATCCTGCTGCACAAAAAAGTTGTGCTGCTGCAGGACTGTCTTGGCCAGCTGGAAAAGAGGTTGCTGTCATGAAAAACATTTGCACCGTAATCAAAAAAGCCTGTCTTACCGAAAAGGGCATGGGCCTCCAGGAGCTTAACAACCAGATCGTGATCAAGGTTGACACCAATGCCAACAAGATTGAGATCAAGGAAGCAGTGGAAGAGCTCTTTAATGTCAAGGTTGACAAGGTCAGGACCGCCAATATGCACGGGAAGGTTAAACGTGTCGGTCGCCATCAGGGTCGTCGTAACGACTGGAAGAAGGCAATTGTCTCTCTCGCTGAAGGACATAAGATAGACCTGCTTGAAGACCTCTAGGGACGTATCAGGGGCCACATAATTTTCGCTAAACAGACGTAATTATTTAATTGGGGTTTGAAATGCCAACTAAAACCTATAAACCGACATCGCCGGGCAGAAGGACACTGGTCTCCATTGTCAATCCGGATCTTTCCAAGGACCGGCCGCAAAAGAAACTGGTCAAGGCCCTGAAGAAGAGTGGTGGCCGTAATAATTATGGTCGGGTAACCGCCAGACATATCGGTGGCGGCCATAAACGCAAATACCGGATGGTTGACTTCAAGAGGGACAAGGTCGATGTGCCGGGTAAAGTTGCCGCCATCGAATACGATCCTAACCGTTCCGCCAACATCGCTCTCATTAACTATGCTGATGGTGAGAAACGCTACATTATCTGCCCTCTGGGGATGAAGGTCGGTGATATTGTGCTGGCCGGTGATACTGTGGATATCAAGCCGGGCAACTGTATGCCCATGGGCAATATGCCGCTGGGTTCCATCATCCACAACATCGAGATGCGGATTGACAAGGGCGCCCAGTTGGTCAGGAGTGCCGGTACTTCAGCCCAGTTGATGGCCAAGGAAGGAGATTACGTTCTGATCAAATTGCCTTCCGGCGAAGTTCGCAAATTTCATCGCCGGTGTCGGGCCAGTATCGGCCAGATCGGCAATATCGAGCATGAGCGCCAGAAACTCGGCAAGGCCGGACGCAGCCGCTGGCTGGGACGCAGGCCTAAAGTAAGGGGTGTTGCCATGAACCCCCACGATCACCCGATGGGTGGTGGTGAAGGTAAGAGTTCCGGTGGTCGTCACCCCTGTACACCTTGGGGTGTACCTACCAAGGGATACAAGACCCGGAAGCGTAAGCAGTCAGATAAATACATTGTAACTAAACGGAAGTAGAGGGGTTTGAAAAATGGGACGTTCTGTAAAAAAAGGACCGTTCGTTGACGGCCATCTTATGAAGAAGGTAACAAATGCTCAGGAAACCGGCTCCCGTAAGGTTATTAAAACCTGGTCGCGTCGGTCGGACATTATTCCTGAAATGGTCGGGCTTACCTTTGCCGTTCATAATGGCAAGAAGTTTATCCCGGTATTTGTTTCCGAGAACATGGTTGGTCAGAAGCTGGGCGAGTATTCCCCTACCCGGACTTATTACGGCCATACCTCCGGCAGGAAATAATAACAGGTTGAATGATATCACTCCTGTTCCGGCCGAAATAAAACACCCGGGACAGGTCGCGACAAGCAGTCGCCATAAGGAGACTTGAAAGATGGAAGCCAAGGCACACGCCAGACAGATCAGGATTTCGCCCCAGAAGGCGCGCTTGGTCGCTGATCTGGTCAGAGGTAAAGATGTTGAGACAGCTATTAATACGCTGCGGTTCATGCCTAAAAAAGGCGCTCGTATCCTGCGCAAGGTTATCGAGTCAGCTGTAGCCAATGCCAGTCAGAACGATGCCATTGATGTTGATACACTCTTTATCAAAAAAGTATTTGTGGACGGCGGACCGATGCTCAAAAGGATCAGACCAAGAGCGCAGGGCCGTGCCACCAAGATTCTTAAAAGGTCAAGCCACATCACCGTGGTTCTTGAAGAGCAATAGAAAATTATCAGGGAGAATCATCCCCGGGTAGACCGGCGGTTTGATTCACTGCCAGAGATAAACAAGCGGTATTTAAGTTCACGGAGGGTATGTTTTGGGTCAGAAAGTCAATCCAATAGGGTTAAGGCTTAACATTGTTAAGACCTGGAATTCCATTTGGTATGCGGATCGGGATTACGCCACTTTTTTCCTCGAGGATCAGAAGATCCGGAAGTATCTGAAGAAAAGGCTTTATCACGCCGGGGTTTCCAAAATTGAGATCGCCAGGACCGGGGAGAAGATTCGCGTTAAAATTCACACTGCGCGGCCGGGCATAGTCATTGGCAAGAAGGGTGCCGAGATCGAGGCTCTGAAAGGAGATCTTGATAAGTTCACCGGGCGGCAGTGTCATGTGGACAT
>JBDLIW010000156.1:0-3861 GCA_039714695.1 Thermodesulfobacteriota bacterium
TCCGCCTCTTATTTTACTAAAGCGACAGCCGGTTTCAAGGCCTCGGCAGTGGAGGAAGTCGCCGGCCGGGGCCTGAAAAGTGCCCAGCCTGATTCGCTGGTTGTCTGGACTCTGGATAAGAAATCCTTGCCTGGCGCCGAGCTGCGGAACAGGATAATTGACCGGCGGCCGGACCTGGTCCTGGCCGTGGGCCAGGCTGCCCTTCTGGAAATGACCCGGTTGCAGAGAATCCCCGTTGTTTATCTGCTGGCCCGGGACGGTGCGCGGCTGGCCGCCGGCCATGCCAAGATAACCGGGATCGAGATGACCATCCCTCCGGCCCGGCAGCTGGCCATGATTGCCGAGGCCCTGCCGGCGGTCAAAAGGGTGGGCGTTATCCATAGCCAGGCCGGTAGTAACGATTTTGTCCGCGAGGCCGCCTCTTTTGCCGCCCTCAGGGGCTTGGAGCTGTTAAGCGAAGAGGCGAAAAACCCCAGGCAGATCCCTGGTCTCCTGGCCGGAATGGCGGGTCGGGTCGATGCCTTCTGGATGTTGCCTGACCCGGCGGTCACCACAGCGAGTACCCTTGAAGCGATGCTGCATTTTTCCGTCGATAACCAGATCCCCTTGCTGGCCTTTGCCGACAAGTACCTTGAACTGGGAGCCGTAATGGCTCTGTCGTTCGATGTGTACGAAATGGGGGTCCAGGCCGGTCGCCTGGCCCGCAGAGTTGCCGCGGCGCCGCATAAAATCCCGGCTTCCGAACCACCCGCCAGGATCAACCTGCAGTTAAACAGTAAGGTTGCCGCCAGGATGGGGGTTATGGTTAATACGGCAGCGGTCGACAATTGACAATGAACAGGAGGCTCAAGGCGACCCAATTGTCATTTCGACCTTAGGGAGAAATCTTATCCCATTCGCAGACGGAAAAGAAAGATCTCTCCGGCTTGGCGGGCGCGCCCAAACCATTACTGTTCATTGTTCACTGTTCATAACTTCATAACCTTTTGAGCACCCCATCCGAAACAAACATGTACCTCCTGACCAGAATATGGGGCAGTTTCGCGGCCCGGGTTTTTGTCTGCCTGCTGGCGGTGATGTCCGTCCTCGTTCTTCTGCTCAGCGCTTTTTTCATCCATAGCCGCCAGGAGGCGATTACGGCCGGAATGATCAAGGAGGGCCGGACCATTACCGGTCTGCTGGCCGATAATGTTCGGCTCGGAGTTTTCAGTGAGTATCCCGATCTGCTGGCCGGGCCGGTTGAGGCGGTGCTGAGCCAGGATAATGTCCTCGAGGTGGTGATTTTCGATGAAGCGGGAAATTCCCTGCGCGCCGACTGTCGTGATCACCCCGGGAAAAATGAGGCATGCGGAGAGACAGCCCGTGGAGTCAGGTCTGATCTTGAAACTGAAATCAGGCGCGGTCGGAATGTCCTCCACCAGCGGAATGATGACCATCTTGTCTTTGTCGCTCCGGTCCTGACTGCGGCGGGATTGTCTGACAAACTGTATTTTCATGGTGACGACAGCGTTCCCCTGGAGCGGCAGATTCTGGGCTTTGCCGCGGTGACTTTCACCACCCGTGGCCTGGAAAAAACCCTTTATCACGCCCTGGTTGAGGGGGTACTGGTAACCGTCGGCTTTCTGCTGCTGGTCTTTCTCGCCACCTATTTCATTGTCCAATCGGCCTCCCGCCCTTTAACCGGACTGGTGGAACAGGTCAGGGCCAGTGGGGTCCGGGTCGAAACCCCCGACGAGATCGGTCTGCTGCATGAATCTTTTTCGGCAATGATCGACCAGTTGTCCGGGGCATTCTCTACCATCACCCGCCTGAAAAGAGAACTTGAGGAGTTGACGAGCGAGCTGCTCAAAACCCAGGAAAATGAGCGGCAGAGACTGGCCTTCGATCTGCATGATAATGTCGCCCAGGAGCTCTCCTCCCTGAACATATTCTGCGGGAATATGGCGCGGCAATGGCCGGAGGCGCCGCCGCCTGTCGCCGAAGAGCTGGCGATGATGACCGCATCCCTGAAGAGGTGTATCGATACGGTGCGGGCCCTGTCCTATGATCTCCAGCCGCCGGGGCTTGGCCAGCTGGGTCTGGCCAAGACGGTCAGACAACTGTGCGGGGACTTTGCCAAGGCCACCGGCCTCACGGTTGATTACCTGGCCACCGGCTTTGACAATTTCGAACCGGACTACAATGTGGCGATCAACTGCTACCGGATCATCCAGGAAGCGCTTAACAATGTCAAACACCATGCCCGGGCGGACCGGGTTGAGGTCAGATTGATCGAGAGTTTCCCGAAAATAATCCTCCGGATCAAGGACGACGGGGTCGGCTTCGAGGTGGAGGCCAGGAAGGACGAGGCAATTGCCGAGCGCAGAATGGGCTTGAAAAACATGGAAAAAAGGGCCACCCTACTGAAGGGTTCAATGGCCATTGAGTCCCGGGTTGGCAAGGGGACAAGAATTCTGGTTGAACTTCCTTATGTCGAGAGGGTTGATGAGCAAACCACCAGCGGAAAAAACAATACTGATCGTTGAGGACCATCCCGTTTTCAGACAGGGATTACGGTCGATAATCGACAGTGATGCGGATCGGGCCTACCGGGTCGTCGGTGAGGCGGTTACGGCCCGGGATGGTTTTAAGCTGGTCGGTGATTTAGGGCCGGACCTGGCCCTGATCGATATCTCGCTGCCCGGGACTGAAAACGGCATCATGCTCGCCGGCAAGATCGCCGACCGCCACCCGGCAACCCGCGTGCTGATCATCAGCATGCATTCCAAAATCGATTATATCAGTGAAGCTTTCAAGGCGGGGGCCGGAGGCTACCTGAGCAAGGATTCCGCCTCGGAGGAATTGCTGGATGCCATGGCCATGGTCCTGGCCGGCAAGGAATACCTCGACCCGAACCTTTCTCCCTCCATCGTTGAGACCCTGAAAAAGATTCCCTCCCAGGCCGATGACTCCTATGGTTCGCTCAGTGAAAGGGAACAGGAAATCTTACGCCTGCTGGCCGGTGGCGATTCGGCGGTTGAAGTCGGTAAGCTGCTTAAGCTGAGCCCCAAGACCATAGAAAACCACCGCTCCAACATCTTCAAAAAACTCAATTTCAGCAAATATTTCGATCTGTATCAGTATGCCCGTCGCATCGGCATCATCGATCCCGATTAAGCCACCCGGGCCCGGAAATTATGTAATCTATGGCTTGGCGTTGTGCAGCGGCAGGTTTGACCGGATCATTCCGCTCTTGCATGCCTGGTTAGTATTGTATCCAGGTGATTGGCAAAGGATTGCCGGTCACGTTGACTGAGGGAGGCAGGGCCGCCTGTCTCTATACCGCTGGCCCGCAAGGTATCCATAAAGTCCCTCATATTCAGGCGGCCCCCGATATTCTCGGCTGAATACAGTTCCCCGCGAGGGTCGAGGGCATGCCCCCCCTTTTCCACCACCTGCGCCGCCAGGGGAATATCAGCGGTGATCACCAGATCACCATCACTGAGCCGCTTGACTATCTCCTGGTCGGCAACATCGGCCCCGGCCGGTACCTGAAGAAAGCTGATGGATTGCGAGCGCGGGACGCGCAGAGGGTGATTGGCAACCAGGGTCAGCTGTACGCCGGTGCGTTCCGCCGCCCGGAACAGAATATCCTTGATCACCGCCGGACAGGCATCTGCATCTACCCAGATTTTCATTTCATGCCATTGTTGTTGATTGCATAGCGGACAAGGAGTGATGGCCCAATCTATTTGGCCAGTTTGATCCCCTTGCTGTCGATGGAGATAAGCCTTCTTTTATAGAGGCCGCCTATTGCCTTCTTGAATACTTTCTTACTTACCCCGAACAGGGCGTAGATCTCTGCCGGCGGGCTTTTATCAG
>JBDLIW010000157.1:0-3860 GCA_039714695.1 Thermodesulfobacteriota bacterium
ATCAATGGGATAGACACGGTTATGGAAATATTTCGGCGCTCCGTCCTGCCGGAAAAAATTATCTATATAAAACCTGTATCCTTTGCCTATATTAGGTTCGAACTCGGTTGTCCCGGCGTATCTGTTGATATCGCGCAGAGCGCAGAGGTTGAAACCGGTGTGAAAATTATCTACCCAGCATTGGGTTGAAAATTCGCCGTAATCCCAAGAGCCGTCTTCGTGTTGCCTGTCGGCGGAATAGCGTGCCACATCCAGTGCCGGTTCCAGGAATTTCTTCTCGCCGCTGTAGTGGGAGACCCTGCAGAACAGGGCCGCACCCAGAAAGTTGGCGTTGTGGACGCGGGCCCGCAGGTTGGGAAGCGGATAACTGAATCCTGAAACCGCGTCCTCGTCGGTCCAGAACAGTTCGTCGAGGATGTAATCGGCAGCGCTGACCGCCATTTCCAGGCAGTAGGGGTCTCCGGTATACTCATAAACGTCAAGTAGGGCTGAGGCTGTAAAAACCGTACAGACCAGGTTCGGGTATCCCCGGGGCACCAGGTTTGTCCTGGTCTGCCAGGGAAAGCTGTAGCCCCAGCACCAGTATGGTGTGTCCGGGGCACGAAGAGCTTTGAGGTTTTCAATCATCCGCGATATCAGGTCTTCACTCGGCAACTGCCCCAGCCGGTACAGCTTGACAAAGGATGAAAGAAACAAGGCCAGGGCCTTGGGATTCTGTTCCGGGACAATGCGCAGAAGCGGCCGGATGTTCACCGGCAGACGTTTCATTATCTGGGTGATGGCGATGCGACAGATTCTGCTTTTTGAGAAAGGCGTACAGTTGAAAATCCTGCTGTTCAAAGCATCATAAGGGTCGTAGCCGGCCCAGTTGTTTTGCTGACAATAGTCCAGCAGCGAGGACGCCGTTTCGGCTATTCTTTTATCTGTTTTTGTCACTGTCGAATTCATGAAAAACAATTTACTTTCTCTGTTTCAATTAATTTTCAGATCCCATTTGCCTGAATATTACCCAGAAAACCTACGATCCTCTCAGCCGTTCTGCCGTCCCAGAAACGGATAGCTTTCGGCGCAACCTTGCCTTTACGGAGTATTTCTACAGTTTTCGGTTTGACATCTTCCAGCCTGCAGAGCTGATTTGTGCCCTGGGTAATCGTGATCGGCCGTTCGGTATTCTCCCGCACCGTCAGGCATGGAATTCCCAGATAACTCGTCTCTTCCTGCACGCCGCCGGAATCGGTTATTACAAAACGGCAGTTGAATACCAGGTTCATGAACCGGATGTAATTGAGCGGCTCCGGCAAAAAGAGGTTGTCGTTTTCCTGCATGTTTGCAAGCAGGTTGTAGGCCTCCATATTCTTTTTCGTGCGGGGATGGAGCGGGAAGACCACCGGCATTTCGCCGGCCACATCAGTAAGGGTGCCGCAAATCTCTTTGAGAATTGCCGGGTCATCGACGTTCGAAGGCCGGTGGAGAGTAACCATACAGTAGTTTTGGGGTTCGAGACCGAAATCATTATAGGTCTTATGCCCTTCGATCCTGCCCCGGAGCATTTCCAGGGAATCGATCATGATATTGCCCATCAGATGGATTTTGTCCGGCGAGATGCCTTCCCGGAGCAGATTGTCGTTGCCGTCCTCTGAGGGAGTCCAGAGGATATCGGCAAGTACGTCGGTGACCATGCGGTTGATCTCTTCGGGCATGCGCCGGTCAAAGGAACGCAATCCCGCTTCCAGATGCGCAACCTTGACTCCCAGTTTCGAGGCCGCCAGGGTCGCGGCCATGGTGGAGTTAACATCGCCGATCACTACCACGAGATCAGGTCTCTGGTCCATGAGGATCTTTTCATAGGCTATCATGACCTTGCCGACCTGCTCCGCGTGGCTACCGCTTTTGACCTCAAGATTGATGTCCGGCTGCGGCAGTCCGAGATCTTGGAAAAAATCATCCGACATATTGGCGTCGTAATGCTGGCCGGTATGTACGATTACAGGTCTGGCCCACTCCTGCTTTTTCAAGGCATGGTAGAGGGGTGCGACTTTCATGAAATTCGGCCGGGCCGCGCATATCAGATGAATATTCATTACATCAACTCCGTTTATCCCTGTTCATGATCGGTTTTCAGTTTGTAAGACATTGCATTTTCAAAACCCTTTAATTTACTCCGGCCACATGTTCGATCACGGACACCACCTTTTTCAGAGCCGCACTTTCCGAATAGCTGGTTCCGGTTACCCGCTTGCGCGCGACAGGTTTGAGCCTGCTCCGGACATCTTCCACGCTTTCCAGAAGCGTCAAACGCCCGTGTTCGGCCAGATATTTGTCAACCGCCCCGGTTTTTCCCCGGAATATACTGTACACCGGTACCCCGAGGGCGGCTGCCTCCCGGTTCATAGTGCCGCCGCCGCTGATGACAAAGTCCGAATTCCAGATGAGATTGAGGCCGTCGACCACTTCCTCAGGGATGATGATCTTTCCCTGCTCGAACAATGCCGGCCAATCATGCCTGATCCGTTTTTCCTGCCGCTCGTTTCTGGGCAGCATCACCATCTTCACCTTTTCCGTGGCGGCCAGGATCTCGACTGTTGCTTCAAAGAGCTTCTCGCTTTCCGGACTGCGGTAATGAGCTTCCGAAGCCGGAGGCCTGATCACGGCCAGGAGATCATCGTCATTCACACCAAGTTTCCCACGCAAGCTCTTATCCGGTTTGAAACTTGGCACATATACGTCCTCCTTGATACCCGGATAGCTTTCCATATGGCTTTTGCTGAATTTGGTGCCGTTGCGCGCCACGATCTCCGGCACGACCACACAGGTCGGATGAAAGGTCACCAGGGCGGTCGAGTGCTCATAGTCGAATATCATGATATTGGGGATACGCAGAAGAGTTGCCAGGACCTGTTGGCATCGCGAGCCATGCGATACCGCCAGGGCCGGGCGTTCACGCAGCACCGTGGGGATCAACTGGGCAACCCTCCATAGGGATCCCAGAATTTTCATGATTTTATGCTTGCCATAATGCCTGCCTATGGGTTTACACTTAACTCCCATGAGGTCGGCAAGCCCGCAGACCTGAAAACAGTCCCGAGCGGTCACCACCAATTCAAAGTCCTTTTTTTTCAATTCTTTCATAATAGGCTTGAAAAAAGGAACATGTGGCGAATTGTCAAGATCGATCCATACTTTCTTGGTTGAATTTTTCATAATTTTGCTTCACTCTTTTTAGAGTTGCGCTCCTTTGTTTCTCCTCGCAAATCTCAGATGGAATTACAATATAAACTCCACGATTTCTTCCCATTCTTTTCTCGCCGACGGCAAGGGAGCCTCTGCCGGGTAGCCGACTGGGACCAAAGCCACCGGCCGCAGGTTTTCAGGCAGCTGCAGTATCTCAACCACCTTGCTTTCATCAAATCCCCCAACCCAGACGCTACCCAGACCGAGATCATGAGCCACGAGCATCATATTCATGACACTGGCAGCAGCATCCTGGATGCTGTAAAGATCTACCCCCCGGTCGCCGTATTTCTGTGAAATTCTCCTGTCGGCGCATGCCACAACAACAAGAGGAGCCCGGGAAACGAAACTGCGTTTCAACACTTTTTTTACGGCCTTTCTCACCCGTGACAGCAGATCAGGATTACCCACTGCTGCTGCCAGTTTCTTCCTTGCAGCGGTGTTCTGGACAAAAAAGAACTTCCTGCTCTGCAGGTTTCCCGCCGACGGCGCCCACCTGAGAGCTTCAACAAGATTTTCAAGCACGCCTTCCGGTATGTGCCGCTCTTCAAAGTCCCGTATACTTCTTCGTTTTTTTACAGTATCAAGAACGACCATGTGCCCTGGTTCCGCCTCTGTTTTTTTCACGG
>JBDLIW010000158.1:0-3832 GCA_039714695.1 Thermodesulfobacteriota bacterium
CGGGGCGCAGCGGGTATTGACCAGGCTATCGAAGAGTTGCGCCGGGTTACCAGGCCGGGCTCAAACCTTTTCATGATCAGCGATTTTCAGGGCCTCGGCAATGAAGGCCTGAAACATCTGTACCTGCTCAGTAAACATAACGACATCTCGGCAGTCCGTATTTACGATCCCCTCGAGGAGCATCTGCCGCCCGGGGGAGCGTATTCTATAACAAACGGTGAGCAGCGTTTTATGATGCACACCGGTGATCGTGCCTTGCGCAAGCGTTATCAGCAGAGGTTTGCCCAACAGGGTGATACCCTGGCCAATCTCCTTGAGCCCATGGGCATTCCCGTGATGGCGTTGGCGACGACCGAATCACCGCTGCGCTATTTCAGAAAGATGTTGGGGGGAAACAAATGAACCCCCCTGATCCCCTGACGCAATTGCGCGACATCCACCTGCCGGAACCGGTAAGCTGGTGGCCGCCTGCCCCGGGCTGGTGGCTGATGGCTCTGGTCGCGGTAGTCCTCCTGGTTGTGGGGGGGCGGGCCTTGCTGAAATACATCCGCCGGAATCGCTATCGGCGGGTGGCCCTTGCTGAACTGCGCCGGTTGCGGGGAAAAAAGACGAAGTACACGGCTCAGGAACTACTTGAGCGGCTGGCATCTTTGTTGAGGCGGGTAGCTATCCAGAGTTGCGGCCGGCAGCAGGTTGCATCCCTGGTCGGGGAACGGTGGCTCCGGTTTCTTGACGAGACCGGGAGCACCGACCAGTTTACTGGCGGGGCGGGTCGCATGCTGGGTGAGGATCACTACCATCACGAGGTAAAAAAGATTTCGGCAGAACTGTTTCAACTGGCTGAAAAATGGATCAGGGGGCACAAGAAATGTTGAACTTCGCCTGGCCCCTGGCCTTCTGGCTGCTGCCCCTGCCGATTATCGTTTATCTGGCCGTGCCCCGGGTCCGGAAGCAGGAAGCGGCCCTTTTTGTCCCGTTTTATCAGGAAATTTCCGGAATTGAGCAGCACCATAAACCGACCACTGGTTCGGGGATCATCAGAGCAGTTACCCTGGTCCTGATCTGGGGTCTGCTGGTCCTGGCCGCCAGCCACCCGCAATGGATCGGCGATCCGGTAGCCCTGCCGACCGCCGGCCGCGATCTGCTGCTGGCCGTTGACATCTCGGGCAGTATGGAACAGGAGGACATGTTGATCGGCCGGGAGCAGGTCTCAAGGATCGTTCTGGTCAAGAAAGTGGTCAATGAATTCATCGAGCGGCGGATCGGTGACCGGCTCGGCTTGCTGCTTTTCGGCACTGAGGCCTATATCCAGGTGCCCCTGACCTTTGACCGCCAGACGGTAAAAACCCTGTTTAATGAGGCCCGGATCGGGTTTGCCGGCAAGAAGACCTCGATCGGCGATGCCATTGGTCTTGCGGTTAAGCGGCTCAAGGAACGCCCGGAGGGAGACCGAGTTCTTATTCTGCTTACCGATGGCAGTAACACGGCGGGTAATGTAGAACCGCTGAAGGCGGCCGAACTGGCCGATCAGACCGGGATCAGGATCCATACCATTGGGGTCGGCGCCGATGAGATGATGATCCGCAGCTTGTTCGGGAACCGGCTGGTAAACCCCTCCGCCGACCTGGACGAGGATACCCTGCAGAAGATTGCCGGCAGGACCGGCGGTCAATATTTTCGGGCCCGCAATACCGAAGAGCTTGAGGAGATCTACCGGCTGATTGATGAACTCGAACCGGTTGAACAGGAAAGTGAGGTTTTCAGGCCGATTAAATCCCTTTACTATCAGCCGCTGGCGGCGGCGTTTATTTTAAGTCTGTTGATGGCCCTGTTGTTGCCGCTCAAATTCTTCGGAGCGAGGCGGTAATGGACTTTCTCCCTCCACATTTTCATTTTCTGCGGCCGTTCTGGTTGTTGGCCGCCATTCCCGGGGTGTTACTGTTTCTGGTGCACATGTACCTGCGGGCCTCTGCAAGCCGTTGGGATAAGGCCATCGACAGGTCCCTGCTGCCGCATCTGCTCGACGGTGATCCGGAAAGACGACAGCGCTGGCCTCTGCTGCTACTGCTTTTCGTCTGGCTGCTGACCAGTCTGGCCGTGGCCGGGCCGGTGTGGGAGAAATTGCCGGGCGGTGTCCAGAAGAAGGAAGATGGGCTGGTCTTAATCCAGGACCTGTCCCTGTCTTTTTATGCCGGCGATCTTTCTCCGAACCGGCTGGCCCGGGCCCACCATAAACTGCTGGATATCCTGGAAAGCCGCAAGGAGGGGACAACCGCCCTGATCGTTTATTCGGCAGATGCCCACCTTGTCGCTCCGCTTACCGATGATACCAATACCATTGCCGCTATGGTTCCGGACCTGTCTCCCTCCATCATGCCGGGATTCGGCAGCAACCTGCCCGAGGCGGTCGGGTTCGCTTTGCAGCTTTTCAGGGATACCGGAATCAGTCAAGGCAAGCTGCTTCTTCTCACCGACGAGGTGGATAAAGAGGATGGTGAGGAGGTGGCCCGGCTCTTGCGCGGCAAAAACGTGGTCCTCTCTATTCTGGGGGTGGGTACCGAAGATGGCGGTCCGATCCCGAGGAGCGATGGCGGTTTTCTGGAAGATGAGCAGGGCAATATTATCGTGCCCCGGCTTAATCGATCCCTGCTTGTTGGCCTTGCCTCCGGGAGCGGGGGCAGATACAGCGATATTCGTCTCGATGATTCCGATATCAACTATTTGCTTGGAGCCGAGCCTCTGATCCCGGAAGCTGAGGGCTATCGACAGATAGATCGGGAGTTCGATCAGTGGCGCGAACAGGGGCATTGGCTGCTGGTACTGATCATTCCGCTGGCGTTGTTGTCCTTTCGGCGCGGCTGGTTATTGGGGTTGGTCCTGGTTCTTTCTTTCTGGAGCACCGAGAGCCAGGCCATGGGCCGGCAGGATTTATGGCTGAGTAAAGATCAGCAGGGGGCGCGATCCCTGGCGGCAAATGAGCCGGAAAAGGCAGCCGGTCTCTTTAAGTCTCGAAAATGGCGGGGCGCGGCCGAATATCGGGCCGGGAATTATGCTAAGGCAGCGGCGGCGTTTGGGGGATCGGATCAGGCCACCGATCTTTACAACCGGGGAAACGCCTTGGCCAAGGCTGGTCAATTGGCCGAGGCGGCAAAGGTTTATGAAACGGTTCTGAAGCTCGACCCGGAAATGGCTGATGCCAGGTTCAATAAGGATCTGGTCGAAAAGATCATGAAGCAGCAGGAACAGCAACAAAAAGATGGGGAGTCCGGGGAACAGGGGCAGCAGGATCAGCAAGCCGGGGAAAAGGGCGACGATTCAAAACAGACAAACGGTGGAGAGCAACAGGACGGCTCAGAAGGCGCCGATAGTGACCGGAAGGAAGATAGTGCAGATAGCAGTGATGATCCCGGCAAGGAGCAGCGGGGTGATGATAAGGATGGGGAGGAGGAACAAAACCGGCAGGCCCGGGATGATGCTGCAGAAGATCAGGAGGGTGAGTCTCTGAGTGGGGCCAAGGAAACAGAATCTGGAGAAAAAGCGCAGGACGGCCAACTTGAGGGGCAGCCATCCGGAGAGGAGCAACAGGCCCTGGAGCAGTGGTTGCGGCGGATTCCGGATAACCCCGGTGGCCTTCTGCGGCGAAAATTTGAATACGAATCCCGCGACCGGAAGGATCGGGGCTCGAAGTCGGACAAGAAGATATGGTGAAAAGGAGTATGAATAATTTATGCCTCTTGGTTGTCAGCTGGCTACTGGTTGCAGTCTGGGCGACGGCAGGGCATGCCGTCGAAGTTACCGTCGGGCTTGATCGCAGCCAGATAGCCCTGGATGA
>JBDLIW010000159.1:0-3812 GCA_039714695.1 Thermodesulfobacteriota bacterium
ATTCTGGCTCCTGATACCTCGCTGCTCCGGAGTGTCGTGAACTCCCTTACCTGCGGCGGGGTAGTTCATTGTTTTCAGATGATGTTCATATGGGGTAATACGGCTCAGGAAGAGTCTTTTTCTCTTTCCAGGTACAAATCATTCTCTTCTTCTTCGGCGTCGGTATTGGTCCAGATGTAGTATTCCAGCTGGGAAATCTGTTTGGGAGTGAGTTTGCCGAATTGCATTCCGCAGCGCCTGGTGATGGTGATGCCGGTGTTGATCGCGCAGTCGGAGATTACCTTGAGTGGCAGGTCTTCGACGCAGAGATCCTTTTCACCAAGGAGCATTCCCTGGTCGAAGCTCTCGTCTGTCCATTCTCCGTCTTCCAGGTAACTGAAGGCCAGGCCTCCCATGCTGATGTCGATAATCTCACCGGCCTTTTGAGACTTGCTTTCAGTCTTGGAGTCAACCTGGCAAGAGCCTTTTTTGACCTTGTAGCGCTTGTGCTTGCGGCGTTCTATGAAATCTTTTTTCTTGTCGTCCGCCAACGGGCAACCTCCATGGGGTCCGAACCAGTCAACCTGGCCGGTTGAAAATTAAGTTTTACTTCCGACTATAATCATATAGGTCGGACAGGCTGGATGTCAAAGGGGCCGGGGTGTTATTTCTCAGCGGATAAAAACATCCATGCTGAAGCGGTAATCACGAAACCTGAAAATTACGCCCTTTCTGGTAATTTCCTCCAGAACAAGGCCGTCAGTTATTGTCTGGCCCTCCCGCATGATGCGGCCGTTGATACTGGCCATCCTCGACGAAGATTTGCCGGCATAATAATGGGCGGCGATGCTCAGCTGGGGCAGATCGCTGCGGACATCAGCAGGAAGCTTTGCGAAAGAGGTCAGGGTTGGTTCCGCACCTTCCTCTTCAAGCGGTTCTTCCTCTTCCGTCAGTTCCTCGGGAAGAAGTTCGGCTGATTGAGATGTCTCTTCGCTGGAGGCGGTCGGCGGGGTGGCCTCTGCTGTGGGCTCCGGTTCAGCGGGAGAGGCTGTCTCTTTAATCTCGATGGGCTCTGCTGCCGGGCTTTTCGCGGTGACCACCTCTGAATGTTCGCTAGATTCCACCGGGATCGCGGCGCTGGTAATGGTCCCTGGATCTTGCCGGAAAGTCAGCCACAGGCCTATAGCCAGGGCGTTGATCAGCAAGGCTCCGACCAGGAGGTAGAGAAGAATCCGGCTGGTGGCAATGGGCGTTTTGGGTTGATCCTGAAAACTGTTCAGACCCGGGACTTCGCCGTGTTTTCTTTCCTGGTCCGATTTTTTTAGAGCATCAAGAATGTAGGACATCTTTATTTCTCCACTAAGGCGGGGCCGCTGCGGCCGATGCTCAAGTTCAGATGGATCAAGGTCTCCGGGCCGGCAATGCCGTCGGCGATAAGGCCCTCCTTTTTCTGGTAGCTGGTGATCATCTGGTCAAGTTCCATATATGCTGCCTGGAGGCCCGTCTGTTTTTCGAGGTTTTCAATCAACCATTCAGCATCCTGGCCGGTTTCCCCGGTTTTAATTTCGCGGCTCCCCCCGGGGGGAGGCTGCCAGAGAACCGTGTAACCGCCAAACCACTGTTTTTCCAGGTCGGTGGTGTTGACCGCAATTTCCCGGGAATTGATTTCCAGTAAGGCTGTGTTACCGGCAAGATTGATTATCGGAGCGTAAAAAGTTCGGCCCTGGTCGTCGATCAGTCGCAGGACGGCCGGTCGGTTCAGGTGCCGCAGGCTGCCGAGGCTACCCTGACGGTCAAGGCAGGCGAGCCCCTGGGCTTCGGCCTGGCGGCAGGGCGGTAGGCCGCTGTCCTGATCGTAAGTTGCGCCCCATCGAGAGAAAAGGACAGTAAAGGCTGTCGGCAGGCTCCTGGCATGGGGAATATCCGCCGGCCATTCAAGCGCCCGGGTCCCGGAGCCCGTAGGTGTTTGTTCACCGGTGTTGGCAGCGGTGGAGCTGATCTTTGGGGTAATGCTTTCTGCCGGGTCTTTCGTCCAGTTGTGGAAGAAAAGGGCCAGTCCCAGGGAAAGGACAAAAAGGGCGGGGATAAGCCACTTGATTGTTGCGGAAGATTTGCGATTCGAATTGCCGAAAACCTCCTGGGCCGCCTTCTTTAATGTGGGTCGGTTTACTTGTTCCCGGCCTTCCACATAGGTGCCGAGCAGGGCTCGGTCGCAAATAACATTGATCAGGCGGGGAATGCCGTTGGTCAGGGAGTAGATTCTGGAGACCACGTTGTCGGGGAAGAGCTTTTTATGGTGACCGGCCACGGCCAGCCGGTGATTGATGTAAGGGGCTATCTCATTTTTGTTCAAGGGGCCCAAGTGATAACGGGCGGTGATCCGCTGGGCCAGCTGGCGCAATTCCGGGCGAGCCAGCTGGTCGCGAAGTTCCGGCTGCCCCAGCATGATGATCTGCAGCAGCTTTTGCTGGTTGGTTTCCAGATTGGTGAGCAGCCTGACTTGCTCCAGAACTTCGGGAGACAGGTTCTGGGCTTCGTCGATGATCAGGACCGTTTTGCGGCCCCCTGCGTGGGCGTCAAGGAGATAGCGGTTGATATTGTCAACCAGCTCCTTGATGCTGTTATTGTCCTCCCGGTAGTCAATTCTCAGCTCATCACAGACTGTGGCCAGCAGCTCTTCGGCCGTCAGCCGGGGGTTAAGGACAAAGGCGACGTTAAGGTCATTAGGCAGCTGTTCCAGCAGGCAACGGCAGACGGTGGTCTTGCCGGTGCCGACTTCGCCGGTCAAAAGGACGAAACCGCCGTGGGTTTTCAGCCCGTACATGAGGTGGGCCAGGGCCTCCCGGTGCTTCTCGCTCATATAGAGGTAACGGGGGTCCGGCGCGATGGAAAACGGATTTTCCGTCAGGTTGAAATGCTTGCTGTACATCAATATACCTAGGTTAACAGTTGTTATCAGTCAAGGCGCTATTATACACATCTGTATCTTGTTTGCCGTATAAAATATCAGCATCAGTAGGGGGGCGGGGTTACTCGCGCAGGGCCTGGATTATATCCTGGAGTTCGTAGGCGCCGGTGAGCTGCAGGAATATTTCTTCCAGGCTTGAATCTTCCAGGCTGGCCTCGTTGCGGAGGGAGCCCATATCACCGATGCTGATGATCCCGCCGTGCATGATGATGGCTATGCGATCGCAGAGTTCTTCGGCAATCTCCAGGGAGTGGGTCGAAAGAAAAACGGTGCCTCCCTCCCGGGCGTGCTTTTTAAACAGCTCTTTGACTATCCTGGCACTTTTCGGGTCAAGGCCGACCATCGGTTCGTCGACGATGATCAGCGGCGGCTCCAGTATTAAAGCGGCGGCGATGATCAGTTTTTGCCGCATGCCATGGGAATAGCTTTCAATCAGGTGGTGGCGCCATTCGGTGAGGTCGAACAGCTCAAGGTATTCCGGGACCAGCTGGTTATAGCGGTCGGCAGGCAGCTGGTAGAGACTGGCGATGAACTGTAGGAATTCTTCGCCGGTCAGCTTCTCGTAAAGGAAAGGTCGGTCCGGGATATAACCGGTATGCTGTTTGCAGAATTCCGGATCGCTCTCCAGGTTGGCGCCTTTGATCTCGATATATCCCTGATCCGGTTTTAATATCCCGGCGAGCATCTTGATGGTGGTGGTTTTGCCTGCTCCGTTCGGGCCCAGAAAACCGAAAATCTCACCGGCGGCCACTTCCAGGGATATATTGTCTACAGCGGTGTAATCGCCAAAGACCTTGGTGAGGTCTCGGATGACCAGCACTTCTTCCTGATTGTCTTTTGCGATGGCAGTCATAAGTTGAATATC
>JBDLIW010000160.1:0-3797 GCA_039714695.1 Thermodesulfobacteriota bacterium
ACCCCGAGACTGTTCAAAAGATTGACACTTGCCCCGTCCAGTTCAAGGCCGAGGAGATACTCCCGCACCGCCCCGTTCATGTCTCCTTCATTATAGTACACATCGCCGCTGATATTTAAGGAAACCGCATCAAAGGGGGTGATACTGCCCGGCCCAAAGAAGGAGGTATGCTGCAGGGCCTTGCGGGCGTTCAAAACCACTGCCGACCTTTTAAAGCCGTTACAGGGAAAAGCTGCCAGGCCGGCCGAAAAGCTCTTTTCGCCCGGGAGTTGCTGCATCTTCCGCAACTCATCTCCGGCTCCGGAGAGATCCATCCCGGCGAAGAAGAGGTAGAGTTCACCGGTTTCGCGTTCCACAGGCTTGATACTCTTGCCGGTCCGCTTCCGAATCGACTCAGCAAAACCAGCGGTATCCCCATCAGCTTTGAGGACAGCAAGGCAGAAACGGTCTTGCTGACGCCAACAGTCCTTGAAGCGGTTCAACTCAACCGGGGTCAGCGACCTGAATGGATGGTGAAAGAGATCTTCCTCGCTCATGTAGGCCGCCTTGGCAAACGGCCCCCGCCGGCGGGCCGTGACCACTGCCTGCCAGACCCGGTCCATCGCTTCTGCAAAGGCAAGAGTATCGCTTCCGCACCAGAGCTGCCCGATGTGAACACGCGACATCCCGTCACGCTGCAACCGGTAAAGGAGCATATCAGCCAGGGTCCCGGCCTCACTACCTGTTACTCCCTCCCAGAGCATCCCGAAAACCCCGGAGCCAAGGTGATAAACCACCACCTCTTTCCCGACCATGGAATCCAGGGCCCCTGCCGCCCTCTTCAGATAGGCATGGGCATGGGCCGCATCACGGATCCGGGGATATATTTCCATCAGCACCAGGTAAAAAGGGGTCTTTTCAGAAAGCCGCAAAGCGACCGTTTTCTGCCAGAGGGTACTGCTGAAAAGACCGGTAAGGGGCTCAACACCCCGCAACCTCAGACCTAGATAATCGTCGGTAATGTGCCTGCCGGCGTCCAGCAAGGCGCCGGTTGTATATTTTTCATAGAGGGCCGGCTTGCCACCTTCCAGGATTGCGATACCATAGAGTTTGTCGTCAAGAAACAGCGGCAGAAACAGCCTTGGCTGATCACCGGCGACAACCGGTTTGCCCTTCTTCCTGATATGGGCCAGGATATCCAGGCTTTCTACCGACAGAAGCGCCTCACCGGCGGCCCTGCCAACCTCGGGTAGCACCTCGACATGGCGGCAGGGCAGATGTTTGCGAATTATGTCAGCTAGAAAATATTGAAAGATATGGCAATCACCGGCCGCTTTTTCCGGAGCCGGCCAGTTGAAGGGAGAACTCATGCAGCAACTCCAAAAACGCCCAGCAGGATGTCGGCCAGGGGCGCGATCTCCCGGTCGGCAACAGTCCGCATGTCCAGGAGAAAGAGATCGTTCTCAATGCGGCCGATTACCGGCAGGTCCCCTTTCCGCAAGAGTACTTCCAGCTCGTTCACCGAGATGGTCTCAGGGTTGAGGGCCACCGCCGAGGTCGGCAGATCCTGCTCTGGCAAGGCTCCACCGCCCACCCGCGACACCGTTTTACTGATGGTGACCGCACACTTGCCCTCCAGTGGTTTCTTGATCCGCCGGGACAGACGCCGGGCCTTGGAGGCAATTTTATCCGGCGCTATACTAAGCATGGCCAGGGTGGGGATGGTGGCCAAGGCTACCCGCTCATCGTAATAGAGCCGCAGTACCGCCTCCAGACCGGCCAGGGTGAATTTATCGATCCGCAGGGCCCGGGTCATCGGATTCTTTTTGATCTTTTCGATGATTTCCCGGCGACCCAGGATAATCCCGGCCTGGGGTCCGCCCAGGAGTTTATCGCCGCTGAAGGTAACCACATCGGCCCCGGCCTTGACAACCTCCCCCACCGTCGGCTCCTTTAAAAGCCCGAAACGGGAAAGATCGATCAGGCTGCCGCTGCCCAGGTCCTCCATGACCGGCAGCTTGTGGCGATGAGCCAGTTCGACCATCTCGGCCAGATCCACCTCGGACGAAAAACCGATCAGTCGGTAGTTACTGGTGTGAACCTTGAGCAGCATCGCCGTTTCTTCGGTAATGGCATCCTCATAATCCCAAAGGTGGGTGCGGTTGGTGGCGCCTACCTCAACCAGCTTGGCGCCGCTCCTGGTCATCACATCGGGAATTCGGAAAGAGCCGCCGATCTCCACCAACTGGCCTCGGGAGACTATGACCTCCCGTCCTTTGGCCAGAGTGTCCAGGCCCAGGAGTACGGCGGCGGCATTATTATTTACCACCAGACCCGCCTCGGCCCCGGTCAACTCGCAGAGGATGTCCTCCACCAGGCTGTAGCGGCTGCCCCGCTTACCGGTCTCAAGGTCAAACTCCAGATTGGAATAGCCGCCCCCAACCTCGGAAATCATCTTCATGGCCACCTCGGGCAGGACCGAGCGGCCGAGATTAGTATGGATAACCACGCCGGTGGCGTTGATTACACTACGGAAATTGGCAGTGGTCTTCTGCTTGAAGCGGTCCAGAAAAAGTTTTTTCAGGTTGTCCGGAGCAAGCTCCTTCTTGACGGTAAGCCGGCCGGCGATAATCGCCTCCCGGCATTCGTCCAGAACCTCACGCACTGTCGTTTTGGCCTGCTGTCCTACCTCTTCGCCGTTCTCTTCCAGCCAGTTCAGAAACTCATCAACCTTGGGGATTCCCCGCAAGAGTTTCTGGGCGGCCGCCGACAGGTCTTTCTTCTGATCTTTTTTCTCTGCCATTTATTATGTCCCGAGCAACTTTGGATAAAATCCGGCACAGGGCGCCGGCAAACACAAAAACAGTTCATAACCACCTGAAAATACTTACCGTTTTTACCATTAAGTGTCAAGAAAGGGGGCAAACAATTGACAATGAGCAATTGACAATGATCATCCGGTTCGGTATTGGTTCCAAATCTTCTATCACTGTTCTTGTTCATTACCAAATTGTTGCTGGAGTAAAAAGTGCCTGTTTTCCAATTAGATGAATCAATCAGTTTTCCCCCTCCCCAGATGGCCAGGGAAGACGGCCTACTGGCAGTAGGCGGCGACCTTTCACCTGAACGACTGCTGCTCGCCTACCATCTGGGCATTTTCCCGTGGTACTCCCCCGGGGAACCGATCCTCTGGTGGTCACCCGATCCCCGCCTGGTCCTCTTTCCTGATGATTTCCATCTCTCGAAAAGCCTGGCCCGCACCATCAAGAGGAAGACCTTCAAGGTCACCTTTGACACGGCCTTTGTTGAGGTGATCGGAAACTGCGCCAAAACCCGTGAGAGCCAAGGGGATGGGACCTGGATTGACGAGGAGATGATCGCTGCCTACTGCACTCTCCATGAGCTGGGCTATGCCCATTCGGTGGAGTGCTGGCAGGATGACGAACTGGCCGGCGGCCTTTATGGAATTTCGCTGGGCGGCGTCTTTTTCGGGGAATCGATGTTCAGCCTGAAACCGGACAGCTCCAAGGTTGCGATGGCGACCCTGGTCGAAAAGCTGAGATACTGGGAATTTGATATGATCGACTGCCAGATCGGTACGACCCATCTGAAAAGCCTGGGCGCCGAAGAGATCTCCGGCGCCGAGTTCGGGGAAAGGCTGGCCCTCTCGGTCGACAAGCCGACCATGATCGGCAACTGGGCCGATCTCTGAGATACTGATGTCCTCTCTGCCTCCCTCCTTCCTTTCTTATGTTTTATTAGTTAGTAACAATTGTTATTATTGATCTTGATGATTATGTTGTGTTGTCAGGAATAAC
>JBDLIW010000161.1:0-3783 GCA_039714695.1 Thermodesulfobacteriota bacterium
TGAATTCTGACATTCCTTTTCATTAGGAATTATTTCCCAAGAAATCTCTTTTTTCAACAGATAACCTTGAATTGTTCTTATTCCTTTTTCTGAAATTTCTAAAAGAGCTTCTTTCACTTGAGAAAGACGTTTTTTATTTTTTTCTTTTCTTCCAAATCTAATTACGTGTTTATAACCGAATAAATTACTTTTTCATAAGTCTTCAAATCAGCATTGTCTTTCAAACGTTTCTTGTAATAATCTGCCATAATATCTCCTTGCTGTTCAAATCTGAAATCAGTCAGTTTATTATGATCTGCAATATTATATAAATAAGTTGATTTCCCGAATTTCAGGTGTTCAATACCTGCTCTGTACCATCGGTATGTTTGCAGTGGTTTCGGCAACCGACACCCTGACCCCCGCGAATAAGAGGCAGATCGGGGTGGTCTTCCAGGACTACGCCCTCTTCCCCCATCTGGATGTCTATCGGAATATTGCTTTTGGCCTCGATAAAACGAAAAAAGGTGAACGGGAGACAGTGATTCAGGATCTTCTTGAGATTGTCGGCCTGACCGAGGTGGCCCATAAATATCCCCACGAATTATCCGGTGGCCAGCAGCAGCGCGTGGCCCTGGCCCGGGCCCTGGCCCCCCGACCGAAGCTTCTCTTGCTGGACGAACCATTTTCGAACCTTGATATTACCCTCAGGGAAAAGCTTTCGATCGAGGTACGGGATATCTTAAAGGAGTATGGTATTTCGGCGATAATGGTTACCCATAATCAGCATGAGGCCTTTGCAATGGGTGACAAGACCGGCGTGATCTATGGCGGTGATCTGCTGCAGTGGGATACCGCCTACAATCTCTACCACCGCCCGGTTAATCAGCAGGTAGCGGATTTTGTCGGCGAGGGAATGATGTTGCCCGGCAAGGTGGTCGACGAGAGAAAAGTGGCCACAGGTCTCGGACTGCTGGCGGGAGACTTCCACTATCCCTGTAAAAACGGCTGCCCAGCCAAGGTCCTGATCAGGCCCGAGGATGTGATCCATGACGACAGCAGTCCCGTCAAAGCTGAAATCATCAAGAAAAACTTCCGCGGGGCCAGCATCCTGTACACTTTAAGGCTTGCGAGCGGCGATGAGGTTCTTTCCCTGGTGCCGAGCCATCATGACCACTTGCTCGGCCAGAAAATCGGCATCGTCCATGAGGTAGAGGACCTGATCCTCTTTGCCGCCGGGGAAGTTCCGCAGAATTTCGTCTAACTGCGGTGATTGGAGCCGGACCAGGCTAACACACTGAAACCATTCACAGTATTACCTCCACCATGCCATAAAAAGTGAATTAACAGGATAAGTAAAAATAATTATCTGCCCAACAAAAAGGCCTCCGTAAAAACCCGGAAGCCTTTTTGCAGTAATGAAGAGATTGCTTTCCACCAAGGGGACCTACTTCAGGCGCGCCACTAAGTGGTTCACAATGACAGTCTGCCTAGTCTTTCAGACCCACCCTTCATACATCTTTTGCGCAATACCAGCATCCTTGACCCGGGGCATGTTCTTAAGCGCATAAACCTTCTTCCACTGATCCTTCAGCTCATCAGCCGCCTTCTTCGGCCAGCCGTGCTTAACCGCCCAGGTTTTGATCTCGGCCGGTTTCTCCTGGTGCTTGTTGCGCCTTAAGACCCTGATCGTCAGATCAACCTGCTTTTTATCCTGCTTGGCCAGAACCTTCTCGGACAGATCAATACTGGTGCTAAGCTCGGTCAGGGCGGTTTCAATGATACCATCACTGATTATCTGCTCCTCGGCAACCTTTTCGGCTCCGGGGATCAGGGGCGACCAGGTTTCCACCCAGCTATCCAGGGCCCCGTCTTTTTGCGGAACGGCGATAACGGTGTGCAGCCCCGCCATCGCATCGACCTTGGCCATCATCTTGGCATCGGCCCCAATTGCAATAAGGATATCCTTGTAGCTGCCGTTCTTGTAGGTCCTGGTGGTTTCCGCCCTTAAGCCAAGCCCGGCGCCAAGCGGGATCTGCTCCCCTTTATGGAGCAGTTTGGCAACCCTTGCACTCACCACGGTTTCCAGACTGGTGTTCCTGATGCTTTTTTTCGTTGGGACAAAAAGCACCACATCACCAATGTCAGCGGTTATTTTTTTGGAAAGTTCAATCCCCAGCTTAATCGCCCCGGCAATCGCCCCCTCGTCCTGGTGGTTACCGGGAATAAGCACCCTGTTCGTTCCGTTGCGTTTCATGACTTCGTCCTACCTCAACGTCAACGACACTCTGCCTTACTCACCTTAAGGTATATATAAACCATAAAAAATTAATTTTGGGGACCTTTTTTTATCACAAGTACCTGTTTACCTTACAAAAAAGGGCTCCCGAAACTCCGAAAACCCTGTTACTGCCAAATCGACACGCATGCAACTTACCTACCCTTAACCGCAGCTAATCAGCTTCATCCTCCCCGAAAACCACAAATGTATTCTTCGATCTGTTTTTAGCCTCGTACATTGACGAGTCGGACTTGTGCAGGAGAACTTCGGCATCATCGCCATCTTCCGGATAGGATGCAATCCCGATACTGACCCCGAGATTGCACTGCTGCCCCATATAGTGGAAAGGCTCATTGACGGAGTCGATAATTTTCCGGGCAACGATTTTCTCGTCACTGGTCTGCTTCAACTGATCCAGGATTATGGCGAACTCATCGCCGCCCATCCTGGCAACCGTATCCGCCTCTCTGAGAATCGATTTAATCCTTGTCGCCGCCTCTTTCAGTACCGCATCGCCGGCAGCATGACCGTGGGTGTCATTAACTTCCTTGAATCCATCTAGGTCAAGATAGAGCAAGGCCAGGTTATGTTCGTAACGCTTGGCCTGGGCGAGGAGAAAATTGATCCTTACGAAAAAGAGGGTCCGATTAGGCAGGTCGGTCAGAGCGTCGTAATGAGCAAGATATTCAAGCCTTTTCTCGGAGTTTTTACGTTCGGTTATGTCCCGGAAGATCGACTGGATTGCCGGCCTCCCCTGATAGATAAACGGGACTGACGAAACTTCGATATCAACAACCATCCCGTCGAGGCGAACCATCTTCAGTTCCACCCACGGCATCTTGCATTGCTTTTCAAAAATATCCTTGAGCCGGCCCAGGATTACATGATGGTAATTATGATGAACAAGATCGAGAATAGGCTTGCCGACCAGTTCCTTATCCTCCACCCCGCCAAAAAGCTCCACCGCCGCAGGATTGACAAAGGCAATATCCCCACCCACTTGAATTACAATCCCGTCCGGGGCATGATCAACCAGCAGGCGGTATCGCTCTTCACTCTCCACAGTCTGACGATGGAGTTCCTCTTTTTCCTTTTCAAAATTAGCCCTTAACAGGGCGTTTTCGATGATAATCGGCAATAACTCGAGATAAGTCATCTCGAGATCCTTAACCATGTAGTCAGCCGCCCCCAGCTTCATTGCTTCGACCGCCAGTTTTTCATCTCCGGCACCGGTAAGCATAATCGCCGGCGGACTGTCCTCCATTTCGGCAAGCTCCCGGATAACCTCCATCCCGGTACATTCCGGCATTTCATGGTCGGTTATCACCAGGTCCCAGGTTTCCCGGCCAACCATCTTTAGTCCGACATTTCCGTCAACGGCCACTTCAACTTCATATCCCAAACGCCCCAAGGTCTTCTGGAGAATCCTTGCCAGGCCGGGATCATCTTCCATATATAAAAGTTTTTTTGCGGCTTTACCCAAGACAACACCTCGTCAGGAATTTGTTGCTATCAGTTCTCCG
>JBDLIW010000162.1:0-3781 GCA_039714695.1 Thermodesulfobacteriota bacterium
GCCAGGTCTCTCGGCTGAGGTGGTGGAAAAACTCACCATGATCAGACCCCTCAATCTTGGCCAGGCCTCCCGCATATCCGGCATAACCCCGGCCGCCATATCCATCCTCCAGGTAAATTTGAAAAAAGCCGGACTGTTGTAACGCGGTTAATTATTGGGGCCACCCTCCACTCTTTTTTATTCTATGTTATATTGTGTGTTACTTTTGCTGACATTTCCTTTTGATGAGTGGTTTTATGGAAAATGAAGACAAGAATTTTGCCCTGGATGACTCGGCCAAGCAGCTCTATGAGCAGCTTGAAGGTATTGATGATAGCCTGAGGGCCGACGTCAGTGTGGTGCTCGAGTCGGAACTGATGGAGTACCTCCAGCAGGAAGAGCGGAAGAGGGATAATTACCGGCTTCTGATGGCGCAGGCGGTATGCCTTTTTGTCGACATTCTCTCCGAGACCAAGCCGGCCGACCTTGAGAAAGAAAGCAATCCCAAAGTAAGGGTGTTTCTCAATGCCCTGAAAAAGATATCCGAAGACTCCGAAGTGGAAAGAAATCTTTCCTGTCGTTTCCGGGGCCAGCAGAATATCCTGGAGGGTGACAATCCTGCCGCAGTAATCAATCCCGAAGCCCATGATTACGAGCTGTCGATGGGTGATATCCTCCTTGACTGCCAGGTGGCTCACAAGGTTGAGCAGCGGGAGAAGAGCAAGGGGAGGGGCCTGGGCGCGAAGCTCATGAAAGCCTTTACGGTCATGAGCAATATGAAGATCTTTAACTTCTCCATCGATATCAAGCCAGGCGTTAAAGAGGAAGATTTCCGGCGATATGGGAAAAACATCAAGACTGTTGTCCGGTATTACAATAGTGGTGGGGGCGAAAACTTTATAGTCCACGATGAGTACGGTCAGTCTAACATAAACCTTACCCTGCTTGCCGCGACCAACAACGTTAAGTCTGATTCGCTGCAGAAGCTGGTCGACCAGCTCAAGCCGCGGATGATAGGGCCGGAACCGGCCCAGGAGTTAAGCTGTTACACCACTGTTTATGATGTTATCATCGATACTAAGCGTTTTAAGCAGCAGCTGCCGAAGATGCCCATAGAAGTCAACAACGTCCACCAGTTGATGCTCTTCAACCGCCCCGATCCTAAAAGGACTGTTGAGGCGGTTCAGGTATCGCGTCTGGTGCTTGCCAAGTTCGGTAGTGATCCCAAGAAGGCATCGGAAGTTATCTCCAGTATCAGCCGGGAAGGTTATCGGAACGTGCAGAGCAAGGTGATGGGCAAGCGGTTGACCCAGGCAACGGAATTTCTTGAGCTGGCGGAGGAAGAAAAAAGCAAAGAAACCCTGCAGAACGAGGCTCTGCAGAACATTGAAGAGGGTCTCGAAAATGTCCCCGATGAAGTATATGACGAGATCAGCATCGATGCGGGTGGTGAGATAAGTTCTGTTGACCCGGAGGGCCAGGAAACCAAGTGGTCCCTGCATAAGAGTCTGTTCGGTCTGGTCAGTTATTTCAAACAGCGGTCGGTAACGAAGAAAAAAGTTCGGGATATCACCAACAAGGCGATCCAGTTCGATGCAGAAGATTATGCGGTCATCGCCAAAAACTTCAATGTCTCCCATAAAGAAGCTGCCCATCTTGTCGAGTTATTGCGGGAGTGTTTCAGTGAAACCGGCCGTTTCCGGCGCAGCTTTTTCGAGAAAAACATTTCGGCATTCCTGAAATATGAGAGCAGGGTTTTCGAATTTCTCTGGCATTACCTGAAGGAACTGAAGCATAGGGATGACCGGGTTGCCTTTCTAAACTCCATCCAGATACTGGTCAGCAAACTTAAAAAACCGCAAATCGCCATGCAGGTCCTGCTGGATGATATTTTCAGCCCGGCGGTAGCATGCAGTTTTTCCGACCGGAACGGGCTCATCCTGGCAAATATCCTCCTTCGTTCGTACAACAAGGAGGAAAAGAGTAACGTGGAACTGACTCCGGAGGAAGTGCTTTTTGTTAAGGGCGGGCTACAGAAAAATATGATCAGGATGGCCCAGAAATATTTCAAACGCAACCATGAGCAGGTTATGGAGAAAATCAGCCGTCTCATTGGGCTGATATTGAAAAAGCCGTTTATCTCAAAGCTCCACCAGGAGGAAAAAATGCCCGCAAAGTTTGTAGCTTTTCTCCTCCGCGAGGTGGTCATCTTCCTTTCTCTGGTTGGCGGAGAACTGGCGATGACCGTGGTCAGGGGGGTGGTTCAGGAGTTCGGTAACCCCGAATCGGCTTTTTACAGTAAGGCGGAAGATAAGGCGCTGGTGGCACAGGGGGTTAAGTTGCTGCAAGTAGCTGCCCGGGGGCTCAAGCGATTCGACGATCCCTCCGCTATGGAAGTTTTATTAATGATATCCTGCCGGGAGCAGGAATTTACCTCGCTGGACAACGATCGTAAGTACCAGGCCATGGTCAATAACATTATGCACCGGCTGGTTCAACTGGATGGGTAAACCTCAAAGTCGTTAAATCTTAAATTGTCTTAGAAACGGCGGACCAGGGTCAGGGATGCAGATTGAGCATCGAAGTTGGCGCCTTGGCGCTGGTTTTCCATGAGACTTATTGCCGTGGTTAACAGCCAGTCACGATAGATTCCGAAGGTGCCGTTCAAGGTGGCCTCCCAGCTGAATTCGAAACTGTTCATCGTATTGTCTCTGATCACGCCGGCAGCAGCGCTCAGGCCGACGCCATCGTCTCTGCTCAGATTCCAGTAAGCAAAAGCGGTGGCCATATAGCTCTCGTACTCGTCCGGGTCGTAATAGCCGTTGTTAAGGTCGCTGGCGAAGTCGAACAGCCAGCCCCGAACCCCCAGGTCCAGGTTGAAATGCTGGCCCCGCAATATTGAGCGGCGGGGGGCCAGGGTAGCAGACCATCTCGTATTGTCGTCGGAAAAATCATCATAGGCGCCCTGGGCCACGATCGTATAGCGGAGGTTCGGCCGCCAGTTGAGGTCAAGCTGGTAATGGCTGTGGCGGATATCCAGAGAGATTGCCCGGGGGGAGATCAGGTAATAACCGTAGCGTCGGGAAATTCTCAGGTCGAAGCCGTCCGCCGGGTGCAGGTCTATATTGCGCTGACAGGTTGGGAACTGGTCGTTTTCGTTCGTTTCAGAAGCTCCGAAGGAGAATCGGGCCCCGACCCAGGGGGCGAAACGGTGGTCGATTTCTATGGCCAGACGCTGATGTTTTTCGTCCTCACTGCCGTCGATATTCTCCAGGCCCGAGCCTGTTTCGGCGGTCAGCCTGTCGTATTCAAGTCTTGCTCCCAGGCTGGTGGCTGGCGAGAAGGAGTAGGTCCCAAACAGTTCTGAATGAAGGTAGTTGATTTCATCGGCATCGGTGTAAAAACGCACTGAAGCACCAAGTTGGTGGCGGATGGGAGTCCAGGCTGCCAGATAAAGATCTTCAGTGTCCTTTGAGGGTGCTTCCTTTCGCAGTTCTTCGGCCAGAGCCAGTGCTTCAGCAGGTTGATGGTTATTACGCAGGGCGATGCCTCTGGTAAAGCGGGCGTTAAAATCGGCGGGGTCATCCTTTAGTAAGCTTGAGATTATTGCCAACGATCCATTCGTCCATTCCGTCCAGGCCAGCAGTCGGGCCCGGTCTTGCAGATAGTTGCGGTCTTCGCCGAAGTCTTTCTTGTACAGCTCGAGTAGCGTCATTGCTCTGGCATGGTTGCCGCGCCAGGCTTCTACCCGGCTATGCTCCAGCAGGCTTTGGTTGCTCGCTTCGCCGGCTTTGAGATGCGC
>JBDLIW010000163.1:0-3773 GCA_039714695.1 Thermodesulfobacteriota bacterium
GGATGCTTAGCTTTAACATCTACTTCTTGATCTCCATGTTCTTGACGGTTTTTGCCAATTTTTTCAGTTGTTTTTCCAACTTTACCAGGTCATCACGACTGGCCAGGTTCAACTTCTTCAGACTCTCTTTTACAAGTTTATCCGTCCGGGCTTCCATTTCTTTCTGGGCCCCTTCAGACTTCTTCAAAAGTTCATCCAGGAATTCCTTGCCCTCTTTTTCAGAGAGCTTGCCCTTTTCAATGAGTTCTTTGCCAAGTTCTTCGATCTTGTCTTTTGTCAAAGAGGCCAGCCCTACACTGGTGAACATAATTTTTTTGATTAGCTCAATCATGGCATTTCTCCTTTTGTTTTGAGAGAAGGTTGAGAGTCCCAAAGGTTATCTATTGCTTAATTCCCTGTGCATCTTTTTCAGACCAGCGAGTAATTCAGAATGGTAAGAGCCTGATCCTGACATATCAAATCACAGAGCCGGGCTGACCTTTCACAGTCATTGTACCTTGTTTAGGGCTGAAGAAAAAAGAAATTGTCGTGATGATGACTGCTGTTGCTCTCAAAACAGTCAAGCCCGAATATTTCAGGGCTGCTTGGCGTGGATCTGTTTCAGGATTTGCAGAACCTCATCCCGGTTGTTCTGTTGCTGGTTAAGGATGATAACGAAACTGTCGAGGCTGTTTTTACCGGGCAGGTAGCCGGCGTAGGAATAAACACCGGACAGGGTGCCGGACTTGATAAGGGCACCATCCTTTTTAGGGAGAAGACTTGCGTGGGGTTTGAAAAGTTTCAGGGCGCGGAGCATTGCTTTTGCAGTCAGGATGTTTTTCCTCGATAATCCCGAGCCTTCGACCAGTGAGACGAAGGATTTGGCGAGTTTCTCGTCCTGGCGGGTGAATTCCTTGAGGGCCCGGCGGCCTTTTAGCCAGGTGGCCGGGTAGCCGAATGCTGTCGCGCCGGTTTCCAGAAAGATCTGGTTGGCGATGAAGTTGTTTGAGTAGAGCATTAACCCTTCGGTCATATCGGTCAGCTTTCTGGTAGAAAAATACCTGAGAATCGGTTCTCCATCGGGAACCCTCCGTCTCTTGATTATCCCTTCTCCCTTGATTCCTGCCTTTTTCTGAAATGCTCTGAACAATTGTCCGGTCAACTGCAGAACATTTCCCGGTTTGTTGGAAATATTGACCCGGTACTCCCCGGGCCGGAAAGATTTAGAGATTTCGGTCATTATCGGCAGCAGGGGGGTCTGGGGCTCGCCGGAACGCACCTTGCCATCCTTGCCTACCACGATGTTGATGGTATTGAAATTCACCACCAACGCTCCGCCTGAGACATCGTAGGGGTTGAGGCTGCTGCCGGCCCCGTCGGCCGGGGTTTGCAACCGGTAGCTACTGTCGTCGATCAGGATATTATTGATGGTTGCAACCCCTGATTTTTTCAGGGTTTGCATAATCTCTTCGATCCTCTCCGAGATCAGGAAAGGATCCCCGTAGCCTTTGATATAAAGATTGTCCTGCTCATCTGTAAAAAACTCGGTCCTGAAACGGTGGTCCGGACCCAGCCGGTCGAGGGCTGCCAGGACGGTGAAGAACTTGCTGATGCTGGCCGGTACCAGTTTCTGATCGAGATTATGGTAGGCGATGATTTTACCGTTTCGGGTAACGGCGTAAGCTCCTTTGCTGACCAGCTTTTTTAGTTGCCGCTGCAGGTTGTTTCCCGCTTTTATGTCTTGTGCTGCCTGGAGCCGATCCCATCCAGCCAAGGAGGGTAGAAATAAAATGAAAAGGGCAATTAGAGTTATTACCAGCTTTATCGCGTGAGAATCAGGGAAAAACAAAGGGGCGTGCTTTGTCCCTGACTGTCGCCATTTATTGACAAAGGACCCAGCCTGTAATAAGTTTACCGTCTTTATAAATAACCCCATACCGGATACCAGTTGATGAAAGATTTTATCGAACAGAATTTAAAGAACTCAATTTCCGCCAAGGAAAAACTTTTCGCGACTCAGAGCGATATAATTATACAGCTTGCCGAGCTTATTGCTGCAATTATCAAAACCGGCAACAAGCTGCTGATCTTCGGCAATGGCGGCAGCGCGGCCGATGCCCAGCATATGGCGGCGGAGTTCGTCAACCGCTTTATGATCGATCGGCCACCCCTGGCGGCCATCGCCCTGACCACCGATACCTCTAATATCACCAGCATCGGTAACGATTTCTCCTTTGACGATATATTCCTCAAGCAGGTCCAGGCTCTTGGTAAAAAGGGTGATCTGGCCCTGGGGATTTCAACCAGTGGCAATTCACCCAACGTGATTAAGGCCATGGACGCCGCAAAGGAAATGGGCTTGCATACCGCGATACTGACCGGCGGCAGTGGCGGCAAACTTGCCGGCATGGCTGATCTCGTGATCAACGTGCCGTCCGATATTACGCCCCATATCCAGGAGGCCCATCTCTGGGTTGAGCATCTTCTCTGCTGGATGGTGGACAATATCCTTTTCGGAGATAAATAATGGCCCTGAAGCCTTTCGATTTCAGCAAGCTTAACACCTATTCCGTGCATGACCGCTTCAGCAAGGTTACGGTGGATAATTTCGCCAAGCCGCTGGCCGTTGGTGCCACTATCCAGGGTTTTCTGGCTTCGTTACCGGACCAATTGCTGGGGGTGGATTTCCCGGAGCTGATCGAGCGTCTGGCTGCCTGCCACAAGCAGAAAAAGCCCATCATTGTCGGTATGGGCGCCCATGTGATCAAAGTCGGGCTTAACCCCCTGCTGATCGATTTGATGGAGAGAGGGATCATTACCGGTCTGGCTTTGAATGGGGCCGGCATCGTCCACGATACCGAGATTGCTATGGTGGGACGGACCTCGGAAGATGTCGACCAGGTTCTGGGGGCAGGCGAGTTCGGGGCTGCCAAGGAGACGGGCGAGGTGGTTAACGAGGGGATTCGGCGGGGTGCTCTTGCTAATATGGGTATGGGCGAAGCTATTGGCGAATACCTGTTGAAGGAAGATTTCCCCTATAACGATTACAGCCTGCTGGCCTCCGCCAGACGTCTCGGGGTGCCGGTGACCATCCATGTTGCGATCGGCACCGATATTGTCCATATCCATCCCACCGCCGACGGCGCGGATATCGGCAAGACCAGTCACCACGATTTCAAGCTTTTCTGTAGCCAGGTTGCCGAACTGGAAGGTGGCGCGTACCTTAATTTCGGATCTGCAGTGCTGATGCCTGAGGTTTTTCTAAAGGCCATAACGGTGGTAAGGAACCTTGGCCATAAGGTGGGGGATTTCACCACGGCCAACTTCGACTTTATCCGGCATTACCGGACCATGACCAATGTGGTCAATCGTCCCACCGCCGGCGGCGGCCGGGGATATAATATTATCGGTCACCATGAGATCATGATCCCGCTTCTGATCGCGGGATTGATTGCGAAAATAGAGGAATAAGGTATTTTAATCCGGTTGCCTAAAGCCGGTATGAAATATTGTTATTTAATGTATAATGCCGATCTTTGATTTTATCTGTCGCGCCTGCGATTACGAATTTGAGTTCCTGGTAATCGGCGACCGGCCATATTGCCCTAAATGCGGCAGCGATGACCTGCAGAAGAAGATGTCTGCTTTTTCCTGCCGAACCGGCGGGAAAGGCTCTGCCGGTTCTTCATCTGCCGGCTGTTCCGGTTGTGCCGGCGGTTCCTGCGCAACCTGTAAATAACTTATTAATTAACAGTGCTGAGGCACTGGCCCAGATCCTAATTATCGTAAGGAAA
>JBDLIW010000164.1:0-3771 GCA_039714695.1 Thermodesulfobacteriota bacterium
ACAATTTCAAGAAGGTTCTGCTTGAGGCAAAAAAAGAGGATGTTTCGCTGATTCGTTCTCCTGTAGGTTTGCCCGGCAGAGCAATCAAGACACCTTTCGTCAAACAGTTGCTTGAAGACGAAAGCAAGCTCAAGTGCAAGAAATGTCCTTATAAATGCCTCAAAAAATGCGATCATGTCTACTGTATCTCCGATCGCCTCCGGGCAGCCCGGGACGGAAATATTGAAGAGGGCCTCTTCTTTTCCGGTGAGAACGTTTACAAGATCGATGATATCCTCACCGTCCGCGAGGTTTTTGATAAGTTCGTTTCCGAGGCGGAATCAGTTTATAAGGAAGGCTAGGGCCTGCGAGGGGAGACGGTCCCGCGGCAAAAGTCCCAGAGGATCTATAAGACTAATGATTTCAATGGCTTGCCCTAACTCTCTCCGCCTAATTCCATGTAATTGATCATAATATGTCAGTAGATTTGCCTTCAGCAAAAATCTTCTCCAGAGATCAACACCCTATATCCAGAAAGGATATCGACCGTGAAGCCTTGAAGGTCATGTACCGACTCAGGGATGCCGGTTATTCAGCCTACCTGGTCGGGGGTGGCGTCAGAGATTTGTACCTTGGGAAATCTCCCAAGGATTTTGATATCAGCACAAATGCCCGTCCCGGGCAACTTCGCAAGCTCTTCAGGAACAGCCGGATAATCGGCCGGCGTTTCAGGCTGGTGCAGGTTTTCTTCCATGGCAACAAGATTATTGAAGTATCCACCCTGCGTTGCCTGAGTGAATTCGACATCGATGGGCCTGATCACGTTCTGCCCGCCAATAATACTTTCGGGAGTCTTGGGGAAGATGCTTCCCGGCGAGACCTGACCATAAACTCATTATTCTATGAGATTGAGAACTTTACCGTCATTGATTATGTGGGAGGAGTTGAGGATTTGCTGGCTGGGATAATCCGTCTGGTCGGCGAGCCGGCCCGCAGGATTACCCGGGATCCCGCCAGGATGTTACGGGTAATTCGTCATGCGGCTCGGAACAACTTCACCATTGAAGAGAACACCTGGAAAGCGATCACCGCGCATCCCGAATATCTGAAGCTGTGTCCGGATTCAAGGATCAGGGATGAGTTGCTTAAGGACCTGAAAGGCGGCGCCAGTGCCGCCTGGGTGGAACTGGCCATTGACAGCGGGATTTTCCAGGTGCTGCTGCCCGTTTATGAAAAAATAATGGATCAGGGGATCAGGGAACAGCTGGCCAGGTATTTTGCCGTTTCAGATCGGCTGAATGCGGCCGGCATCCAGTTGCCCGAACCATTTCTTTTTACTCTCCTTCTCTTGCCCTGGGCCCAAAAGGAATTTGGTATCCCGGATAGCCTGCTGAAAAAAGGGCCCGGTGGTGGTGTGGTCAGCAAGCTCAGAAAGAGGGTTGATGAGAGCCTGCACCATCTTAATGTGAAACGGCACGCCCGGGATACGATTACCGGCTTGCTGGTAAACCTGCCGGTATTTATTCAGCATGCCGGAAAGGACGTCTGGCCGAAGTGGCTGACCCGGAAGAGCTATTTTAAGGATGGCTTGCTTTTTTCCCAGGTTTATTTTGAAGCCACTGGCGGAGAGCAAGTGTCGATCCAGCAGATTGAAATTTCTGAACCTGTAGCCAAGCCCCGCAAACAGACGGCCCGCAGACGGAAAAGCAGTGCCAAGGGAAATCGTAAACCAGCTTTTGCTGCGGCAAGAGGCGGGATTTTTGGTCTCAGAAAAAAATGATCGATCTTACGGAAGTTAGAAAATTACAACAGTTACCCCTGCCGGAGCTGTCTGGACTGGCTCTGGAACAGAAGCTTGTCAATCGCGGCCGGCAAATCTCCCTGTGCAGTATAATCAATGCCAAGTCAGGCAAGTGCAGTGAGGATTGCCGTTTTTGTGCCCAATCGGCTCATTATGCAACCGACGCTCCGGTCTATTCCTTAAAAGGCAGGGCGGAAGTTGTCGAGGCCGCAAGGGAAGCGAAGAAGGCCGGGGCTTCCCGGTTTTCCCTGGTAACCAGCGGCAGAGGGATGAACCGTGAGCAGGTCGAGCCGGTTGCGGAACTGGTCAGGTTCATCAGGGATGAAGTTGAGGTTAAGGTTTGCGCCTCCCTCGGAATTCTTGGTGTTGAAGAACTAAAGATTTTAAAAGAGGCCGGAATCAGCCGCTATCACCATAATCTGGAGGCCTCCCAGGAGTTTTTTCCGCAAGTGGTGTCCACCCATTCTTTCCAGGACCGGGTTGAGACGATCAGGGCCTGTCAAGAGGTAGGTCTTGAGGTATGTGCCGGCGGGATATTCGGACTTGGTGAAAGCGAAAATGACCGGGTTTCAATGGCCATGAGCCTCAGGGAACTGAAGGTTGATTCGATCCCGATCAATATTCTGATGCCATTACCGGGAACGCCGCTTGAAAAGATGGCGCCGCTTTCGGTTGCGGAAATACTGAGATCTATCGCTCTCTATCGTTTGATTTACCCCGAAGTGCCGCTCAGACTGGCCGGAGGCCGGGAAACGGTTCTGGGCGATTCTCTGGGCCTTGCCTTTATGGCCGGCGTGGATGCGATGATGATCGGAGGATATCTGACTCAACGGGGACGCATGCCCGAAGAGGACAGGCGTTTCGTAGCTGAAATGAAAAACATATGGACTTCTTAAACAGTTGGCTGCAGGAGCGGCATAGCAGCGACACGCTCAGGAGGTTGTCTCCCCTGGAGCGTTCCCCGGACGGCAAGATTCGGACCCCGGGAATGGACCCCGGCTCTTTCCTCACAGATTTTTCTTCGAACGATTACCTGGCTTTTTCCATTCATCCGGCTTTGCTTGCCGCAGGCAAGGAGGCGTTGGCCCGTTACGGTTCAGGCGCTGGCGCGGCCCGTCTGATGAGTGGCGACTTGCAGCTCTTTCACGGACTTGAAGAGCAGACGGCCGGTTTGAAGAACCGCGAGGCTGCTTTGCTTTTTGGTAGTGGCTACCTGGCTAACATCGGCGTGATCCCGGCCCTGGTGGGACGTGGTGATGTAATATTTTCCGATCGGCTGAACCATGCCAGTATCTATGATGGCTGTCGCCTGTCTGGTGCCAGACTGGTGCGTTTCCGGCATAACGATTTGGAACACCTCAGGTCATGCCTGGAGAAGGAGCGGGGTACCGGTCGGGCCTTGATCGTTGTGGAGTCAATCTACAGTATGGATGGAGATCTCTGCCCTCTGCGGGAGATAGCAGCCCTTAAGGATAAATATTCCTGCCTGTTGATGGTTGACGAGGCCCATGCCACCGGGGTTTTTGGGGCCAATGGCGGTGGGGTTATCCAGGCGGAGGGGCTGGAGCAGGAAGTGGATGTTGTGATGGGAACCTATGGCAAAGCCCTGGGCAGTTATGGGGCCTATGTGGCCGGCTCGCGGCTCCTCAAGGAATATCTGATCAACCGGGCGCGCAGTTTTATCTATGCGACGGGGTTGCCGCCGGCGGTTGCCGCCTGTTCCCTGGCGGCTGTCAGATTGGTTGGTAAAGAGCCTGATACCCGGCGGCAGCTTCTGGAGAACAGTGCTTTTTTTAAACAATGTTTACAGCAGGAAGGACTGGTGGGTGAACCGGGAATCTCCCAGATAGTACCGGTGATGGTTGGTGAAAGTCGTCAGGCCATGGCCATGGCGGCAGAGCTGAGGGATGCTGGCCTGTTTGTCACCGCGGTCCGTCCGCCCACAGTACCCGAGGGAACCGCCCGCTTGCGGTTTTCTGTGACACTGCACC
>JBDLIW010000165.1:0-3771 GCA_039714695.1 Thermodesulfobacteriota bacterium
TAAATGTCGGGAAGGTCAGTTTAGGGGTCACCCGGCCGGTCATCAGTAGAACAATTACTCCCATTACTACAATGAAGAAGATATCGATCAACAATTCTATGCCGCTTCTGGTGATGAACCGGCCGCTGATAATGTTATCGGCAATGGTGGCATTGATTTCCACCCCCGGGGTATTGTGGTGGAAAGGCGTAACCCGCATATCGTAAATCCCCAAGGCTGTCATCCCCATAAAAAGCACCTTGTCACGCAGCAGCTCCGGGGCCACCCTGCCGGCGGCCACATCGGCAAATGAATATATGGGATAGCTCCCGGGGGGACCTGTATAGTTAATCTGCATGGTCCCGAAGCCATCTATCGGAACGTGTCGTTCGCCTACCACAATTTGAAAGGCCTTCTGTTCGAATTCAGTCACTCCCAATCCGGCCATAGCCCCCCTGAGAGCAAGAGATGGATAGGAGTTACCTCCATCGCTGATTACCAGCATGCTCCGCCGATTGACCCCGTCGGGATCCGGATTAAAGTTGATATGCCCCTCTCCGAAAGCGGCTTCCGAAAGCCGAGGGATACTGCCGGTTTTGCCCTTGATAGTCCCGTCGGGATTAAAGTGGAAAGTGACAGCCAGAACGACATTACCGGCCTGGTCAAGGGCCTTCGCAAAAGCACGGTCGGCGCTTTCACCTTCCGGCTCGGGAAAAAAAACATCCATCAGCAGGGCCCTGGCCCCGGCAGCTTTGACATTATTGATCAGCTCAACATAATGGTGGCGTGACCAGGGGAAACGGCCCAGTTCGGCGATACTTTTATCATTGATGGCGATGATGGCAATATCCGGATGAGGGGGTACAGCTCCCCGCAGGGCCTTGAACCGCAGGTCGTAGGTGTGGGTTTCGAATCTCTCCAGCACCTGATTCTGCTGATAAAAGAGCAAGACAATCGCCCCGATGCTGAACAAGGACAGCAGGAGAAAAATCCATTTCTGACTTTTCAATTGCATGATCACCCACAAGAGACAGGTATTGTTTTTATGAAGAGCATTATCATCGGAAAATCAAAGCATAGTGTACCAGCACGGGGTGATATCCGGAAACATTTTCTCTTAAAACCGCCGTTCTTCCCTTTCTTTATTCATCTCCTGATTTGACTTATCATTTTAAAAAATGTGAAAATAAACCAGCAACAGCCACTCGTTCATACAGCAGGTAAAAGTCAGGCTCTGATAATGAAATTAATTCAGCAGACTATCCGGAAGACATTCTCCGACAGGTTCAAGAGATATACCTTTTTTCTCTGTCTGCTCCTGGCTGCAGTTTTTCTGATCACCGACCGGATTGACAATGGCTATCAGCCCCCGGACGACGACAGGATCATCGAAGAGGTAATCGGTGAGGATGGCGAAATCGCCTCCGTTGAAGAGGGTCTTGCCCCTTCCACCATCCTCGATATCCCCTTTTTAGGGGAAATCGACGCCAGGGACTTTTCCCTGCCGGCCCTGGCCGTGATCCTCGGCCTGGTCGACGGCTTCAACCCCTGCGCCATGTGGGTCCTGCTCTACCTTATCTCTCTGGTCCTCAGCCTGAAGGACCGGAAGCGAATCTGGCTGCTGGTCGGTTCATTTGTCCTGGCTTCTGGCATCCTCTACTTCCTGTTCATGACCGCCTGGCTTAATGCCTTCCTCTTCATGGGATACCTCCGCCCCCTGACCCTGATCATCGGTTTCTTCGCCCTCTGGGTGGGAGTGGTCGACATCTATGAATCGATACGCGACAAGGGCAAAGCGGCTTGTGAATTAGGCGACAGCGAATCAAAAAGCAGGACCATGGAAAAGATCAGGAGGGTAGTCCTTGCTCCGATCTCATTCGGTGGGCTGCTGGCCATCATCAGCCTGGCCTTCGTGGTTAACTCAATTGAATTCCTCTGCTCAGCTGCAGTCCCCGCCGTCTATATCTATATCCTGTCGATTTCCCCGCTCCACACCGTACAGTATTACCTGTATATTCTGCTCTACGACTTCTTCTTCATGCTGGATGACCTGATTATCTTCAGTACGGCCGCCTTTGCCGCGACCTCATCACTGGGAGAAAAATACGCCGCATACGCCAAACCGGTCAGTGGTGTAATTATGCTGGCCGTGGGGATAGTGATGATCTTTTTCCCTGACCTGCTAAGATAAATATATTGGCCGGAGCGGAAAACTGACGGGGGCTATACCATGCAAAGCGAAGATTTTGACATAGTTATCATCGGCGGCGGAATCCAGGGGGTCGGTTGCGCCCAGGCCGCCGCTGCAGCCGGCTATTCGGTCTGCATCCTCGAAAAAGATTCCTGGGGTTCGGCAACCTCCAGCCACTCAAGCAAACTGATTCATGGCGGCCTTCGCTACCTGGAAACATACCAGTTCGGCCTGGTCCGCGAATCGCTGCATGAAAGACGGATACTGCAAAAAATCACCGGCCCCCTAGTCCATCCCCTGCCATTCTACATCCCGGTGTACAATGACAGCCGCCATCCGCCCTGGATGATCTTTGCCGGACTCTCCCTGTACAGCCTGCTGGGCGGTTTTGACCCCCTTTCCCGATTTCGTCGGGTACCCGAACGGGAATGGCCACAACTTGACGGGCTCAAAACAGCGGGATTGAAAAAGGTTTACCAGTACTGGGATACCCAGACGGACGATCATCTCCTCACCCTGACCGTGGTCAAATCCGCCGAAAAACTAGGGGCGATGATCAAAGAGCATGCCGTGTTTCTGAGAGCCAAGGATGAGGGGCAGCATTACCTGGTCTCCTATACCCACCAAGGCAAAGAAAAGGAAGTGAGCTGCCGCGTCCTGATCAACGCCGGCGGGCCCTGGGCGGCAAATCTGCAAAACCTTATCACCGGCGCGCCAGCTGCTCCGCCCATTGAACTGGTTCAGGGAGCCCATATTGAACTGTCTGGCCGAATAAGCGAGGCGATCTTCTACCTTGAGTCGCCTATCGACCGGCGGGCCATGTTTATCATGCCCTGGCATAACAATACCCTGGTCGGCACCACCGAGACAGCCTTTAACGGCGATCCTGCTTCGATCAAAGCCAGTGATGAGGAGATAGAATACCTGCTGGCCGCCGTTCATCATTATTTTCCGTCATACAGTTGCCGGGTAACGGACAGTTTTGCCGGTCTCCGGGTCCTGCCGAAAGGTCGGGTCGGCTTTTCAGCCAGGCCCCGCGAAACCTTGGTTCAGTATGACAACCATCGCCAACCCAGGCTCGTCAGCCTCTACGGCGGAAAGCTCACAACCTACCGCGCAACTTCCAGCGAAATAATTGCCCAACTCGAAAGGACCCTGGGAAAGCGCAGCGGGCAACAGGATACCGCGGAGATTTTTCTTCAGGTACCTGACAACAGCTGAGGCTCTTGCTTACAGTTCAGAGGTTTTAATGGAAAAGAAACTACTAGTTATCGCTCATCGCGGCGCCATGGGATACGAACCGGAAAACACCCTCGCCTCTTTCCGGAAAGCGCTGGACCTTGGAGCAGACGCCATTGAACTTGATGTCTATTCCCTTAACGACCATCTCGTGATCTTCCACGATGATAGTCTGGAAAGAACCACCAACGGACAAGGATTTCTGCTGGAACAGGATTTCACCCGGCTCCGTTCTCTCGATGCCGGCAACGGTGAACAGATTCCCACCCTGTCTGAGGTATTTGTACTGATCAAGGGCCGGGTACCCCTCAACATCGAGCTGAAAGGACCGGGTACCGCCGGGCCGGTGGTTGAGTTCATCT
>JBDLIW010000166.1:0-3759 GCA_039714695.1 Thermodesulfobacteriota bacterium
AACCATTGATGAGGTGACCTTCACTGGTCTACAGGGGGCTGCCAAGGTTATGGCCGGGGTTCTGTTCCTGATCGCTGTTTCCACGGCCTGGAAGCTTATCTCTTTCTACGTCGGCGGTTCTGAGGCGGGGCGTTTGGCCGCAGATAGTATGATCAGCGGGCCGCTTGCCACCAACTTCTGGGTTTTTGAGATCTGTATCGGCATGATTATCCCGATCGTTATTCTGGTCGGCTCCAAATTCAAAAACATGCAGGCCATGTCAAGTGCGGCCTTGATGGCCCTGGTGGGAGGTTTCTTCCAGCGCTATGACCTGGTTGTCGCGGGACAGCTGGTTCACCCGTTCTCCGGCTGGGACAATCTGCCGGTCTATATGTCATATATCCCCTCCGCCGCAGAGTTCCTGGTTACCCTTGGTGGCTTCGGACTGCTGGGTGCGGGATTTCTGCTCGGAGAAAGGTTCTTCGGCAAAGCATTTCGCGCTGATCACGGGCATTAATTAGGAGAATGCTGAATGGTACCGCGGGCCGGTTAGCCCGGCCCGCGGATAACTTAACGGGAGCGAGTCATGATCAGCGATAACAAAGCAGTTTTCACGATCGGAACCGCAGCAAGGATGCTTGAGGTTCACCCCCGGACCCTGAGGATCTACGAAAAGGAAAACCTGGTGAAACCGCTCAGAAGAGGTCAGTGGCGTTACTACACCATGGACGATATCAAGTGGATTCAATGTCTGAGGGATATGATTCATCAGCAGGGCATCAGCATTGCTGCCATCAAGAAACTTTTGAAATACACGCCATGCTGGAACATAGCCGACTGTCCTTTTGAGATGCGTAAGCAGTGTACGGCATTTATGGCAAATGGCCTGGTGCCGAAGAAAGTAGAAGCAAAAGAGGGTGCCGGAGATAATCTGGCGGCCTGATGACCGATCAACAATTATTAAGGAGGATGTTATGAGTATTGCAAGCCAATTACTGAACAGACCTCAGCAGCAACTAAGGCCGGATTCTTCCCGGAAGCTGACGGCGGATACTTCCCGGGTCAGGTTGAATTCCGATGTCATCTGGGTTGTTTTTTCATTCGCCCTTTTTATTGTCCTGGGTCCCTTTGCGGCAATCGCCGTGGTCCCGGCCGTATTTTCACTCGCGGCACAGCACAAGGACTCTCCGGAACCGCAACCGGTTGAGGGCAACTCCAGATCACAGGAAGCCTGAACGTGGGCCAACTGGAGCTTTTTCCGCCTGGAAGTTTCAGGCTAATCAGTGACGGGAGATAAAACCCAGAGACACCAGCGCTCGCTACGGCGCCGTTCAATCATCCTGATCTTTCTAGTGGGCAGTGCCGCCAGCAACTGATCTTCCATGGAAGGAATGAAGCCGGCAACGATATATAGTTTTGCCTGCCAGAAAGAGGGGGTTTCAAACAAGTCGGCCAGCAGGGTGTGATAAAGATTGGCCACAACAAGATCGACCCCGGTATCAGGCGGGTTCTGCCTGACATCAGTCAAGTTAACTTCTATTTCCCGCTCATAGTCGTTAAGGCGTACATTTCTATTGGCTACCTCACAGGCCAGAGGGTTGTTGTCGAGGGCTGTTATCTTCCGGACTCCCAGGTGGGCGGCGGTGATAGCCAACAGGCCGGTCCCGGCGCCGAGATCCAGCATTGAATTTAGTTCCACTTCCGGGGTGCGGCAGTACTTAACCAGGGTCTCCTGGCAAAGGCGGGTGGAAGGGTGGAAGCCGCTGCCGAAAATAACGCTTGGGTCAATAGTGATATCTGCGTCGTCCCCGCACCAGACAGGAGCAACGGAAACACCTTCAACTTCAAACGGGGCTATCTCCTGACCGGCCTCCCAGTCTGCATAGTCAAGATCGGCCTGATAGATCAGCTTGCATCCCTGCTTCCGGCATAGTTCCTTGATTAACTCATCCTTGGGGCGGTGAAAAAAGAGAATAGGATTGCCATCTTCAATCCAGGTCCCGATCAGGTCCCCATCCGATACCGGGGGGAGTTCTGTTGCATCAAGGTGATAGACGTAGAGCCTTTCATAGTTTTCATAGGGCGGACGTAGCATTCCGTTTTCCTTTCAATACCGGCCGATAATATCATCGGTTGAATCTCTCATCTCCACAAGATATCCAGGGGACTTGGCGTTTCTAGGGGGCGTTAATTGTCAAGCCCATGACCATCCCTAAGGGCTTGCCTCTAAACTGTGGCTATGTTAGCCTTGATGGCCGATCAAATCAACAATATATAAAGGGATTCGCACCGTTCGTTCCCAAGGCCAAAAATGAAAATCATATACTTTTTCAGGTCGATCATTGTGCTGCTGCTGGTGGTTCCGGTGGTCACGCTTCTCACCAGTCTGGCCGTGCTCTTCGGGGTCCTGGTTTTCAGGATCAAGCCTGCCAGGATAAAGCTGGTCCCACGGTTGTGGAGCAGGATAATTGCCACTGCCAGCGGGGTGAAGGTCCGGGTTGAGGGGATGGAAAACCTGAAAAGTGACCGGCCTTATATCTTTGCCGTAAACCATCAGAGTCAGTACGATATTTTTGCCCTGGACGGATATTTCATGGTTGATTTCCGCTGGGTTGCCAAGAAGGAACTTTCCAGAATCCCGTTGGTGGGGCCTGCCATTGGCCTGGCCGGGACTGTTTTTATTGACCGTTCCAAAGGGAGGCAGGCCTTGAAGAGCCTGGCGGAGGCAGCCAAGAGGATTGCCGATGGCACTTCCGTGGTGATTTTTCCCGAGGGGACCAGATCTCCGGATGGCCGCTTACAACCCTTCAAGTCAGGGGCGATGTATCTGGCGATCAAATCCGGGGTGGATATCGTTCCGGTAGCTATCACCGGAGGCTTCGAGATCATGCCGAAAAACAGCCTTCTGACCAGGCCTGGAAATATGCGGATCAAGGTTGGTAAACCGGTTCCTGCCGGGGATTATGATCAGAAACAGAAACAGGAGTTGGCGGATATCCTGCATGATAAGGTGGCGGCGTTGATGGGGGAATGATCTTTTGAATGTAGAATGTAGAATGTAGAATTCAGGAGACAGGAGACAGGAGACAGGAGACAGGAGCAGGAATGGTCTGGGGTAAGGCCCTTATTCTGGATACTGAATACTGATTCCTGAATACAAGGCAATGATTCCCCCCCGGCTTGGAGCTTCGTTGTCGGAAATCAGGGGACAATAAACTCCAGTTGCCCTGAAGCAGAATCCATCACCGTCTCCATGCCCAGCGGCAGGGTTACGTTTCTTGTCCCATGTCCTGACGGGAAGTTCACCCAGAGAGGGATTTCCCCGCCTGTCAGTTCATGCGCCCTTTCCCAGATTGTTGCAGACCACTCTTCCTCCTGATTGTCTGCGTCGGTGAAGGTGCCGAGAATGAGCCCGGCCAGTTTCTCAAGTCGTCCGGATAAATGCAGTTGGGTCAGCATCCGGTCTATCTTGTAGGGAGCCTCGCCAACATCTTCAATCACCAGAATATTATTTTCCCAGTCCGGTTCGTGGGGCGTGCCCAGCAGATGGATCAGGGAGGCAAGGTTGCCGCCGATCAGTCGACCGTGGGCCGTACTGCCGGTCATGATTTGCATGGCGGGTGAATTTACGGGCTCAAAGTTCCCGGTCAGAACCTTGAAGAAAGAATCTTGTGATTTCTGGTCACTGCGGGAAAGGGTCGCCAGCATCGGGGCATGATATGTCACCAGGCCGGTTTGGCGCGAGATTTCGTTGAGCAGGATTGTAATGTCGCTGAAGCC